>JBBQST010000205.1:0-8263 GCA_038213625.1 Thermoflexales bacterium | reverse complement strand
GCAATCTCTTCCACCACCGCTCTGAACTTGGCCTCGCGAGTCTTGTAAACAAGGTCGGCATAGTCCAGCCGTTTGAAGAACTTGCGCCCTGGCGTCTTGGGATCGACGTAGACCAGAATGGGCGAGCCGTCCACGAACTTGTCCTTGGACTCTTGCAGCTTCTTTTGCTGAAACTGGTACTCGATGTTGGTCGGCAGCGGCACCACATCCAGGTTATAAATCTTGAAGAACTCTTCGCTCTCGGTCATGGCTGTGCCGGTCATGCCGGCCAGCTTGTCATACATGCGGAAGAAGTTCTGGAACGTGATCGTGGCATAGGTGAAGCTCTCGCGCTGCACCTTTACGCCTTCCTTGGCTTCGATGGCCTGGTGCAAACCCTCGGAGAAGCGCCGGCCATACATCATGCGGCCGGTGAACTCGTCGATGATGATGATCTCGCTCTTGTCGCTGACCACGTAATCGCGGTCCTTCGCGTAGATGACCCAGGCGCGCAGGGCGTTGTCCAGATACGGCGTCATCTCGGCGTGCTCGGCCGAGTAAATATTGTCGATACCCAGCCACTTCTCAATCTTGGCGATGCCCTCTTCGGTCAGCGTCACGTTCTTGCTCTTGGCTTCAACGAGGTAGTCGCCATCGGGCGCTTTGAAGTCGTTGTTGCGGCTGGGCGTGAGTTTGCGCACCAGCTCGGAGAAGCGCTTGTAAAGCCCTGACGGCTCATCGGCGGGGCCGGAAATAATCAACGGCGTGCGGGCCTCGTCGATCAACAGGTTGTCCACCTCGTCGATGACGGCGTAGTTCAGCAATGGTTGGCCGTTGTCCTCGACCCGTTGCACGCAATCGGCCAGATCCTGCTGCATGTTGTCGCGCAGGTAGTCGAAGCCGTATTCATTATTCGTGCCGTAGGTGATGTCGCACTGGTAGGCCTCGGCACGCTTGATGGGCCGCAGGCTCAAAAAGCGATCATCGCTGGCCTGGTAGTCCGGGTCGTAGCGGTAGCTGCTGGTGTCGGGCGAGCCTTCACCGGAGCTTTGAATAATGCCTGTGGTCATGCCCAGCGCGTGGTAGACCCGGCCCATCCACTGCGCATCGCGCTTGGCCAGGTAGTCGTTCTGGGTGACGAGGTGAGCGCCCTTGTTGAGCAAGGCATTGAGATACAACGGCGCGGTGGCGACCAGGGTCTTGCCCTCACCGGTGCGCATCTCGGCAATCTTGCCCTGGTGCAGTAATGCGCCGCCGACGAGTTGCACGTCGTAGTGGCGCATGGTGTTGGCGCGGCGGCTGGCCTCGCGCACGGCTGCAAAGGCCTCGGGCAGCAGATCATCCAGTGTCTCGCCTTCCTGGATGCGCTGGCGGAATTCATCGGTCTTGGCGCGCAACTCGGCATCGCTGAGTTGCATGTGCTCCGGCTCCATCGCGTTGATCTCATCAATGATGGGGCTAAGCCGGGCCAGCGCTTTGTCGCTGTCGCTGCCGACGAGTTTGGTCAAAAAGTTCTTCAGCATGGTTGGTTGCGTATAAACGGCAAAAGTCAGGCCGCCGGTGCGTGTGCTGACTGTGCCCTGAGGTTTGTGCTTATGAAACTGGAATTATAGCGATACACGCCGCATGGGGCTGGCGAGCCGGCATGCGTTCCTGCTGGGCAGCATACCTTTGGGATATTAGCGGGGTATAAGCGGCCCAATCGAGAGAGGCCAGTGGCGTCCACCTGGCCTCTCTCGATTGCAGACTACAATCTTTGCCTATACATGAGCCACGAGCAAGCACTGCTACGTTGCATGCAAGAACGCGATCAGGATATGGCCGCCGCCTCAGGCGCGTTGGCAGAGCTATACGACTTGTATGTGCGGCGCGTCTACTCCCACGTGGCAATGGTGTTGGGTGAGTCCACCGCGGCCCAGGAAGTGACGCAAGACACATTTATGAAAGTGTGGCTGCACCCCGAACAATATCACTACGATAGCGGCAACTTTGCCGGCTGGCTATTGACCATCGCCCACCGGGCCGCCATCGACCGCATTCGCCATGACAAGCGCGACCAGCATCTGTCGTCGGTGGATGAGATTGGATTTCCCGATCTGGTGGACCCCGAACAGGCCGCGGCGACCATCTGGCGCGAATGGCTATCGGTGCTGGATCAGTTGCCGGCCGAACAGCGAGATGTCATTGTGTTGGGGTATTACCACGGTCTGAGCCAGACCGAAATTGCGGCGCACCTGCGTTTGCCGCTCGGCACCGTCAAGACACGGGTGCGGCTGGCGATGGGAAAGTTGCGAGACTTATTGAACGAGTCAAGTTAGACAGGTGACGTAAGTGCTTTTCTACTTAGAAAAGTCGAACTTTACTGAGAGATCAGGGAATTGATGGGGTTTTTGGGACGATATCACGACATTGAGAAACCGATAAAAATTTAGTTTAAATCTGATCCATGCTGGTTTAACGTTATTCTTAATACGAGAGTGTGCAAGTTCGTGCGAGTTCGTTATGAGCGTGAATGTGGGGCGGGGAATGGGAAGTGAAATCGGTCGGCCAATGACGCGTGAAGAAGCCAGTGCTTTGCTGGGCGCTTATGCATTGAATATGCTCAGCGCGGCTGAACGCGTGGCCGTGGAGGTTCAATTGAAAGCCACACCCGAGCTGCGGGCAGAGATGGCTATGCATCGGCAAACCCTCATGCGTCTCAACAATGCCGAGCCCCTGCGCGAGCCACCTGCCCAGATGAAAGCGCAATTAATGGCACAGGTTATGGCGACGACGGCCAGGCCCGCAACCGCAGCACCGGCCAAAACGTCATCGGCCCCCCAGCCTCGCCGCGCTGGCCTGGGTGATTGGTTGCGCGGCGCGTTGGCATTGCCGCGGGTTGCGGTGGGAGCTTTGACGTTGGTTGCAGTGCTGGCCGTGGGGGGTCTGGGCACCCAGGTGGTGCGGCTGTCCAACGAGCAAATTGCCTACCGCCAGGCCATGGTGCTGATGTACGACACGACTGCGTCGAGTGTGCCGTTGAAAGGCCGGCCTGCTGCGCCGGATGCGACGGGGACGCTGCGCTTCCGGCCGGAGGGCCAGGTGGCCGTGCTCGAAGCCCACGATCTGCCGGTGTTGGAATCGAACCGGGCCTATCAACTGTGGTTGGTCTACCCCGACGAGACCCGCGACACCGGCGCCATCTTTCAGGTGACCGAGCCGGACGGCACCACGACCGTGGTCGTGCGCTCCCCCAGGCCATTTCAAAGCTACGTACGGTTTGGCATCAGCATCGAACCCGCTGGTGGTTCCCCCGCGCCGACCGGGCCGGGTGCGTTGAGCAGCCGGGTGTGAGGGAGGGGATGAAAGTGTGAAAGTGTGAGAGTGTGAGGGGATGAGAGTTTAAACGTTCGTCATCTCTTCATGCTTTCTCACATTCTCACACCTTCATCCCCTCCCCGGCCCCTCCCCGGTATTTTCCGTATTGACTTTGGTATACCCGCATGCTATTTTTCTCCTCGCAAGTGAACCGCTTGTCGTTCATTTTGCGCGAGGTCAACATGGCGTTTAACACATTCGGCTACAACCCCCGACTGCCTGGCTCTGCCAATTTCGGTACCTTGC
The DNA here is from genome assembly GCA_038213625.1 of Thermoflexales bacterium. Lineage (GTDB taxonomy): Bacteria > Chloroflexota > Anaerolineae > J036 > Brachytrichaceae > JANMVQ01. The sequence goes on along the minus strand of JBBQST010000205.1, from coordinate 4,681 downwards.
CGTACTGCGCCTGCTGCCTCCCAAATTGTTGAGTTAACTTCACATCAGAACGAATCAACGAAGGCTACAGGTGCAAGACCTGTGGCCTTTTTTGTTCCCCCGCCACAGGAACACATTTGCCCTGTGGCTTTTTGCGTCTGGCTCGCAAATTTCAAGGCATCGCAGGGTGGGGACAAAAATCAAGCAATTGACGACATAAGCGTGAACACTGAATTCTGATCGCTGATGAAGGGACTTTGCCATGAATCCAATTTCAAACCTGATCTCAAACGACACCGTCTGGCCGGATGCGTCGGCTATCTCCGGCATCACCTTGCGGCATACGCTTGGTGAGACAGACTGGCCGCGTATGGTCGAGATCATCAACGCCGCTCACGTTGCCGACGGCCTCGAAGAGGTGCTGTCAGTCGAAGAAAAGGCCAACGATCTGCGCCACCTGGAGCACTTTGACCCGGCGGCCGATGTGCTCGGCATCGACGTGAACGGCCTGCTGGTCGCCTTCGCGAAAGTGGAGTGGCGGATTGATGATGAGGGCAACCGGCTTTATCACCCCGATACCGTTGTCCATCCCGATTTCCGGCATCTAGGCTTGTTGCCCCTGCTCTACGAATTTACCGAGATGCGTGCGCGGCAGATGGCAGCAGCATTGCCTGACCACAAGCCCAGCCAGATGAGCCAGTGGGTGCCGCTGTCGGCCCAGCCCCAAATTGTGTTGCTGCGCGATCTGGGTTATGCGCCGGTGCGTTACTTCTACCAGATGCAGCATGTGCTGAGCCCCATTCCCGAGGTGCCCATGCCGGCCGGTCTGGTGTTGCGGCCGGTGGACACAGCCACGCACCTGCGCGCCATTTGGGATGCCAAAGAGGAGGCATTTGCCGACCATTGGGGCCACGGCCAACGCAGCGAGGCTGACTTTCTGGCCTGGCGCGATAACCCTACTATCGAGCATGATCTATGGCAGGTGGCCTGGAATGAGGCTGCGGGCGAGATTGCCGGCCTGAGCGTGAACACCATTTTTCACGCCGACAACGCCCACTATGGGTTCAAGCGTGGCTGGATCGAAACGTTAGGGGTGCGGCGCAAGTGGCGCGGCCGTAGCCTGGCCAAAGCATTGCTCTCGGCCAGCATGCGCCAGATGCAAGCCGCCGGCATGACCGAGGTCGCGCTCGGCGTCGATGCTGCCAACCCCACCGGTGCTCTTCAACTCTACGAGGGCATGGGCTTCCGGCTATATAGCGAGAGCGCGGTGTGGCGGAAACAGATTGATTAAGAGACATGAGAAGTCAGACATCAGATTTCAGATATCAGAAGCCAGATCGCAGTCATAGCCTGTCTGACATCTGACATCTTAGGACTTACGCGAATGGCTTGGGTGAGCCTAGACCCTTCGGGTGGCGCATGGACGTACGAATTGGCCCAGATTCGATGTGCGCCACCCGAAGGGTCTGATCCGTGTTGCTGCGCAAGTCCTAACATTTGAATTGATCAGGGTATTGAAGCGTTGGCCGTCATTCCCCACCTGCGCGGGAATGACGCGGTGACGTAAAGCGTTTCTTCTGACACACCAGACGAACCCATCGTAATGAGTCGCCACCCCATGAGTGAGCTTGAATTTTTTTTGAGCTTGGCAAGGGTCTTATGCGGGGGCATGAGGCCGTTGCGCAATGTGAGTTGAGACAACAGGACGACACATGAATATTCCCTTGAAGCAATACTGGCAGGTTCTGTCGCAATATTTGAAGCCGCAGCGCAAACGCGTGGCCTGGCTGGCCGTGATCCTGCTGACCACCATCGGCCTGCGCGTGGTCAACCCGCAGATCATTCGTCAGTTTTTGGACGCGGCCCAAAGCGGGGCCAGCAATGATCAGTTGATAATTGCGGCCGGGCTGTTCCTCGGCTTCGCGGTGTTGGTGCAGGTGCTGTCGGTGGCTGTGGTGTATCTGGGCGAGTTGGTGGGCTGGACGGCCACCAACAACTTGCGCGCCGATCTGGCCCTGCACGCGCTCAAGCTGGACATGACCTTCCACAACAACAAGACGCCGGGCGAGATGATCGAGCGCATCGACGGCGACGTGATGGACCTGGCGATTTTTTTCTCGCAGTTGGTCATTCGCGTGCTGGGTAATCTGTTGCTGTTGGTGGCCGTGCTCGGCGCATTCTTTTTTGAGGATTGGCGCGTGGGTCTGATCATGACCGTGTTTAGCGTCGGCGCGCTGTTCACGATGAACAAGCTGCGCTCGATTGCAGTGCCACACTGGACCAAGGCCCGCGAGGCGCATGCCGATTTGTATGGCTTCCTCGAAGAGCAACTCGGCGGCATGGAGGACATTCGCTCCAGCGGAGCCGGCAACTATGTGCTCGACCGGCTGTATCGCGTGGGGCGCGCGGTTTCGCAAATGGAGACGGCGGCCGGCGTGCGCGGGGTCATGGTGTGGATGGGCTTTCAGTCGTGGCACGCCTTCGGCTACATCATCGCGTTTGTGGCCGGATACTTGCTCTACACGAATGGCTTGGTGACGCTGGGCACGGCCTATCTGCTGGTGTATTACACCGACACGATCTTCGATCCGCTGCGCCACCTGACCCAGGAGCTGGAGCACTTTCAGAAGGCGGCGGCGAGTCTGGCGCGACTGGGCGAACTGCTGGCATTGCGCAGCAAGATCGCCGACACCGGCACGGCAACCTTGCCCGCCGGCCCCCTGCGGCTGGAGTTTGACGATGTCACCTTCGGCTATGCCAAGGACGACGCCGTGCTGAAGCATGTGTCGTTTGATCTGGCACCGGGCCGGGTGATGGGTGTGCTGGGCCGCACCGGCAGCGGTAAAACCACGCTGGCACGGCTGATCTTTCGTTTGTATGAGGTGACAGACGGCCATCTCAAGCTGGGCAATGACGCGGCTGGTATGCACGATCTGCGCGAGGTGCCGCTGCGGGATTTGCCGAGCTACGTTGGCATGGTGACCCAGGACGTGCAGATTTTTCGCGGCACCGTGCGCCAGAATCTCTCGTTGTTCGATGCATCAATAGCGGATGAAGCCATTCTGCAAGCCATCAGCGATCTGGAACTGGGCGATTGGTTTGTGCGACTGCCGAAGGGTTTGGACACCGAGTTGGAGAGCGGCGGCAAGGGGCTCTCGGCCGGCGAGGCGCAGCTCTTGGCGTTTGCGCGCGTGTTCCTGCGCAACCCAGGTTTGGTGATTTTGGACGAGGCCTCATCGCGGCTCGACCCCGCCACCGAGCGCAAGATTGAACGCGCCATCGACAAGCTGTTGACGACCCCACGCCGCACCGCCCTCATCATCGCCCACCGTCTGGCCACCGTGCAACGCGCCGACGACATCCTGATTCTGGAGCGTGGCGGCGTAGTCGAGCAGGGGCCGCGCGAGCGTTTGCTGCAAGACCCCACATCGCGGTTTAGCAAACTGATGCGCACGGCCGAGCTTGTGCCGGCCGAGGTTGCGCTGGATTTGTTGGCGGATTTGGGGGATGAGGGTGTCGGAGGTGTCGGTAGTGTCGCGGGTGTCGAGATTGCGGCGAACGGTGTCGTTGGCTTAAGCGTGGTGAAGGCTTAGTAGGTCGTAAAAGAAAGGCTTTACGTAGCCACGTCATTCCCGCGGAGGCGGGAACCCAGACCTGCCAACCACGGTAACGTCGGGGTTACGCCTGGATTCCCGCCTCCGCGGGAATGACGGCTTAGGCTGATAGTTTCATCAAGGCTCAGGTTCGCCCTTGGACTAATCCAAAGTTTTTTCTTGACAGACTACTTAGGCAAGTGAGGTCAACATGCTGAAGACATATGAAGTAATTGGCGAGGCCATTCGGCAGCGGCGAAAGTTGTGGGTTGTGAACCTGCTGGCCATGCTGATTTTGACGGCGGGCTGGACGGTGCCGGGTTTGGTGGCCCGCGAGTTTTTTAACTTATTGAGCGGCTATGCCTCAGCCGGCATCACCCTATGGACGCTGATCGCGGCGATGGTGGGCTGTATGCTGGCGCGGGCGATTGGCTTGTATGGGTTGCCCAATACCAACCGGCCGTTTACCGAGCGCACCAAGGTGATGTTGCAGCGCAATGTGCTGGCCAGTGTGCTGCGCCAGCCGGGTGCGCGGGCATTGCCGGAATCGCCGGGGCAGGCCGTCAACCGGCTGCGCGACGATGCGCAGGAGATCCCGATGTTCGGCCTGTGGCTGAACGATATGTTGGGCGTGATCATGCAAACCGGCATCGGCTTGGCGATCATGTTCACGATCAACTGGCGCATTACGTTGATCGTGCTGGCACCGATGATGTTGGTGCTGGTGGCGGCCAACTTGATGACGCGCCGGGTCGAGCAATATCGATTGGCCTTTCGCGAGTCGAGCGGCAAGGTCAGCGGCTTCATCGCCGAGACGTTTGGGGCGGCGCAGGCGGTGAAGATTGCCGGGGCCGAGGATCGCATGATCAACCACTTTCGCACGCTGAACGACCAGCGCCGTGAGACGGGTTTACGCGACCGGCTGTTCAACGAGGCGCTAGAGTCGATCTGGTTCAACGCGGCTTCAATCGGGGCCGGCATCATGCTGCTGGCCAGCGCCAGCTCGTTGCGAGACGGCACGTTTACCGTCGGTGACTTCGCGCTGTTCGTCTACAACATGGGTGCCATCGGCGAGTTCACCGGCTTCATCGGCTTCCTGTTGGCGCGCT
>JBBQST010000204.1:0-8288 GCA_038213625.1 Thermoflexales bacterium | reverse complement strand
CTGGCAGGTCTACGAAGCTGGCAAGCCGTGGCGCGATGCCGACGGCGATGTGGCCGAGGCGATTGACTTTTGCGACTTTTACGCCGCTGAGATGGAACGGCTGAGCCCGGCGCAGGGCGCGCGCCGCAAGCGCAATGTGCCAGGTGAATGGAACGAGTATTTTTACGACGCGCGCGGGCCGGCCGTGATCATTGCGCCGTGGAACTTCCCGCTGGCGATTCTGACCGGCATGACCGTGGCAGCATTGGTGGCCGGCAACACCGTCGTCATCAAGCCCAGCGAGCAAACCTCGCGGGTGGCCTACTTCCTCATGCAGGCGTTGGAGGCAGCGGGATTGCCGCCCGGTGTGGCGGCGTTTTTACCGGGCGAGGGCGAAAGTGTGGGCGCGGCATTGGTGGCCGACCGGCGCACGGCCGTGATCGCGTTCACGGGCAGCAAGGCCGTGGGCCTGCACATTTTGAAGGAAGCGGCGGATGTGAAACCGGGCCAGCGCGAGATCAAGCATGTGGTGGCCGAGTTAGGCGGCAAAAACGCCATCATCGTGGATGAGGATGCGGATCTGGACGAGGCGGTGAGTGGCGCGGTGCAAAGCACCATCGGCTACAGCGGCCAGAAGTGCAGCGCTGCCTCGCGCGTCATCGTGATTGGTTCGGCCTACGACACCTTTTGCAAACGCTTGAAAGAGACGCTGGAGAGCATTTGCATCGGCGATGCCCAGGACCCGGCCACGACACTGGGGCCGCTGATCGACGCCGATTCACAGCGGCGCATTTTGAACTACATCGAGATTGGCCAACAGGAGGGCCGCTTGTTGGCGATGCAAACGCCATCGCCTGAGCAGCAGGCCAAAGGCTGGTTTGTGCCGGCGGCGGCGTTTGTGGATGCGCCAGCGGAGGGGCGGCTATGCCAGGAGGAAATCTTCGGGCCGGTGTTGGCCGTGTTGCGGGCGAATACGCTTGATGAGGCCTTGAAGATCGCCGACGGCACCCTATACGCGCTGACCGGCGGTTTCTACTCGCGCTCGCCGGCTAATATCGCACGGGTTCGGCGCGAGTTTCGGGTGGGCAATTTGTATATCAACCGCAAGATTACCGGCGCGTTGGTGGATCGGCAGCCGTTTGGCGGCGGACGCATGAGCGGCGTGGGCAGCAAGGCGGGCGGGCCGGACTACCTGCATCACTTTTTGTTGCCGCGCACCACCACCGAGCTGGTCATGCGGCGCGGGTTTGCACCGGTGGAGGACTAGGTGGAGTTCACTGCTCCCACCCGCGAGGTCTAGTTTCTGAGCAGTAAAACGAGGAATAATAGGCTAGACAATAAGTGATCCAACATGATGAACACACCTGTAGACCACACCCGCCGGCACCTCGACTTTCCTGCGTTGCTGAATGCGCGCGATCTGGGCTATTTGCCGACGGCGAGTGGCCGGCAAACCCGGTGGGGCTCGCTGGTGCGCAGCGAATATCTCGGGTTTTTGGATGAGGCTGGGCGACAGGCCTTGCTGGACTACGGCGTGCGCAGCATCATCGACCTGCGCTTTGCGCGTGAGTTGGCGATGGACGGCCATCACTTTCAACTCAACCCGGTGGCCGGGATGCGCTACACCAACATCTCACTGTGCGGCGAGGCCGGCGACCCGCACTATGCGACGTTGCAAGAACTGGGCGACTCGCCCACGGCCTGGATTGAGCCACAACTGGAGCTGGGCCGGCTGCAAATTGGGCGCATTTTGCGGACGATTGCAAATGCGCCAGACGGCGGCGTGTTATTCCATTGCTACGCCGGCAAGGACCGCACCGGCCTTATCGCCGAGCTGTTGCTCTCGCTGGTGGGTGTGCCGGTCGAGGTGATTGCCGAGGATTACCTGTTGAGCAACGAGCGGCTGGCCACGCGCTACTTCCCCGAACTGGCCAAGATTGAAGATCCGGCGCAGCGCGAGCACACGCGCGTGGAGTGGACGGTGCGGGCTGATACGGTCTACAAGACGCTGGGGTTTGTTGAGCAGCGTTACGGCGGCACTGAGGCCTATTTGCGCCACGCTGGCCTGACGGATGCCGAGATCGAGCACCTGCGGCAGCGACTATTGGGCTGAGCGATTGCAGCCGCGCCAGCACGGTTTTGAACTTCGCCTCGGTTTCGGCCAGCTGATCGTAATTCCACAAATCGTCAACGTTTGGCATGGGGTCTCCGATTGAGAATGATGCTGGAACCGGAGCTATTCTGCAAGTTTTTAATTCACCGGCTCCATCCACCACGCGGCAACCCAGCCAGCTTAGAATAGGCTTAGGGGTCGCGCGGCAGATTCACTACACTTGGGCCCTATCTAGAACCAATGACGATTTTTGAAACGGATTCGCGGCACGCCTTCACCTCCGGGGTGTTGGTGATTGCGGCGTGTGTGATTGCGGCGCTTGGGCTTGCAGCCGGCGTCGTGCTCCTGCCCATGTCGCTGCTGAGCTTTGTGCTGGGCGCGGCCGCGCTGGCGTTGCTGACGCTGGCGGCGTGGTTGGGCTATCAGCTCTATGGGCTCACCCACATCACCTATGCCGTGGACCGCAACGCGTTTGTGATTCGGATTGGGCCTGTGCGCCACATTGTGCCGATGGACTCGGTGGTGCGGCTGGCGCGAGGGAATGGACTCAAGGGCGTCAAGGTCAGCCGGCCTCCGCTCAGTGGCTGGTGGGTGGGCAAGGGCTTCCAGTCCGAGGTGGGGCCGATTCAGTTCTACGCCACTGCGCCGACCGAAACTCAATACGTGCTCATCACCGAACGCGGCAGCTTTGGCCTGTCGCCGTATGACGCCGAGTTGTTCGAGCAGACGTTTAATGCGCAGATGGCTTTGGGTGCCACCCAGAAAGTGGCCGCATCATCCTTGGCGCCGCTGTTTCTCGATCAACAGTTCTGGAGTGACAGTGCGGCTAAAGTCTTGCTTATTCTCGGGCTTGCGATAAACTTGCTTGCGTTTGGGATTAGCGCGGCGCGCTATCCGGTTGTTCCATCGCAGATTGTTTTGCACTTTAACGCAGCCGGCATTGCAGATCGTTTTGGCTCCACTGCACAAATTTTTGCGCCGCCAGCCATAGCCTTGTTGCTGTTCGCAGTCAATCTGATCATTGGTTTTGTCGCCCATCGGCGTGGCGAACCACTGGCAGGATATCTCGTGTGGGGGGGGAATGTCGTGGTGCAAGTGGCTTTTTTGGTCGCTGTCATCACGATCGGGTTTACATCCGGATTAACCTCCTAGGCATGTGCGAAAAATGCTAGCAGGACAACGGGGTCAACGCAGAATATGATCTTAGTCACAGGAGCAACCGGCTGCATCGGTCGTGCAGTCGTTGATCGCTTAACATCCTCCGGGCATGCTGTTAAATGCCTGTTTCACTGGGGCAACGAACGCCCCGCTCCTCGCCGCGTCGTCATCACGGGCGGCGACGTTCGCAATGTTGATTCGCTGGTCGAAGCCATGACCGAGGGCGGCGAGTGCGATACCGTCATTCACCTGGCCTCAATTCGTCGTGAAACCAAACACGACACCTACGAAGAAGTCAATCAGATCGGCAGCAACAACATGATCATGGCCTGCAGAGCGGCCAAGATTCAGCGCCTGATCACCGTGAGTTGCCTCGGCGCAGAAACCCGCTCGGCCTATCCCTTCCTGCGCAGCAGCGGTAAAGCCGAGGAAATCATTCGCTCCAGCGGCCTCAACTTCACCATTCTTAAATCGGCCGCCGTGTTTGGGCCGGAAGACTGGCTCACCAACTGGCTGGCTGGCATTGAGTCGGGCCTGCCATTTGTGGTGCCGATGCCGCACGCCGGGCAGACCAAGCTGCAACCAATCTGGGTGGGCGATGTGGCCGCGTGTGTGGAACGGTGCCTGAAAGTGCGCTCGACCTTCCGGCAAGTGGTGCCGATTGGTGGCCCGCAATCGCTCACGATCAAGGATATTACCGAGCTGACCTTGAAAGTGAGCGAGAAGAAGCGTCGGCTGATCAAGGTGCCGAGCGCGCTCACCCGCCAGCTCACGCGGTTTCTGGAGCGCTACCACGGCGCGCTCAACGAGCCAGAGATGGATGCGTTGAGCTACAACCGCACCACCGAGATCGGCGGCGTGCACCGTGTGTTCGGCTTTGCGCCGGCCAAGATGCAGACCAAGCTCAACTACCTCAGCCCCCGCTACGACCCGCCAGCCCAGCCGGTGCGGTTCTCGTACGGCTAGAGCGGAAAGAAGTAACAAGTAGCCAGTAATCAGTCGTCAGACGATGAACCGTAAAAGTTTCGCTCATCTAATCTGCTTACTGACTACTGACTACTGACTACTCGCTACTCCCCTCCCATCTTCCCCGCCCGAATCAACACCGCATCACTGGGGTAATCGCCGGCATGTTTGCTGTAGTAGGCAAAACGCACGCGGCCCACGGGAGTGCCTGAATCAGTGGTTGGGTCGTTGTCTTTGGCGATGACGAATACGCCCGGCATTTGCCAGGGATCGCCGACCGGCTTGCCAAGCGGTAACCCTTCAAACTGGCCTCCTACTGTAGCCAGGGCCCCTTGTAGCCAGACCGAGGGGCCAAACAGTTGAGAAGCGTTGCCGCGAGCCAGACCATAGGCTTTGTAGGCTTCGGCACTGGGGTTGGCAAAGCAGGCCACTCCGGGGGCGCGTTCGTTACAGAAGTCCCGGGTTTCCTCGGGTTTCCCTAGAGTTAGCACGACAATTCGAGCCCCATTCGCTTCAATTTCAGGTTTCAGTTTGGCCAGCCTGGCCAATTCGCTTCGGCAGAACACTCAACCAAAGTGCCGCAGAAACGACAGCAGCACAGGCCGTTCGCGCCATAGATCGCTCAGACACACCTGCTCACCCGCACCGGTCTGGATCATCAGATCGGGCGCAACATCCCTCACACTCAACCGGCTCAAGATTGACCTCCTGACATATCAGTTCGTTACTGGTTGCAAGCCGAACCCACCAGTTTGCTGGTTGGAGATTGCGTGATCTTGTAGGCCGCATCCACCTGCACAACGATGTAGCGGTAATCGCGCGTCTCGCACACCAGATTTGTCGCCGTGGTCTGATAGGTCCAATATTCGCGCGTGTCCACGACAAAGGTGGTGGGATTGCGCTGCGAGATGAGCACCGGCCGGCGCAGATATGACACGGTAGATGCCAATGAAGGGCGTTCGGCCTCGGTCACCTTGAGCCGCCGCAGCAAAGCACCCTTCGAGAATGTGATCACATCCTGCAACGCGACACCCTGCCAGGCGGTCAGGCTGGCCTGATCGGCCTTGCCCTGGAAATAGGGCACCAGTTGCGCATTGGCATCCGACACGGCCAGCGCAGCCGGGTGGGTTTCGCTCACCGTTGGCGTCGGCGTGGGAGTCGGAGGCTGTGCGGGTGTGGGGGCCTCAACGGTCGGCACGGGTTCTGCTGGAACCTCGGCTGAGGTTGCCGCCGTTGCCACCACCACCATGGTCGGGACCAGCTCGCCCTCGGCCGGCGCGGTGTCGGTCACCACGGCCCCTTCCACCGCGCTTGTGTCGGTGAGGGGACTGCTGGCCGGTGCGGCAGTTTCCTGGGCGCTGGCGCTATCCAGCGTCGGCGCAACGGTGGCTGCGGGCGTGGCGGGCGTGCCACCGGGCCGTAGCAAAAACGTCAGCACGCACACCACCACCAGCACGCCAACCAGACCCAGCACCAGCCATGCCAGCGGAATAGGCAGCCGGCGCGCATTTTCCGGCGCAGGGGCCACGAGGTTCAAGCCAGCCGCATCGTAGGCTGCGGGCCGTAGAGCCCGCAGGCGCGACTTTAGCGCTTGCAGCCGGTCCTGCTCGCGCAGGATCAAAAACATTTCGCGCGTTTTGCCAAACTGACCCTCGCCGGGCAAGGCTGCGTAGTCCAGCCCCAGCTCGGCACTAAACGCCGCCAGCTCCGCCTCGCTGAACTCATTCAGCAAAATCTCGCGCAGTTTTAGGATTTGTTCGTCGTTCATGAGTAGTTGTTAGTTGTTAGTGGTTAGTCATTAGTGATTAGTGGACACGGATCCCTCCGAACTAAAAACTAAGAACTAACTACTAACTACTAATGACGCTTACAGCGGAATATTCCCATGCTTCTTCTGCGGGTTGCTGTCGCGTTTGTTGCGCAGCATTTCCAGGGCATTGATCAGGCGCGGCCGGGTTTGATGGGGTTCGATGATGTCGTCGATGTAGCCGAGCGAGGCGCCGACGTAGGGATTGGCGAACTCCTCCTGGTATGACTTTTGCAACTCAGCTCGCAGGTTGGCCGCATTTTCGGCCGCACTCAACTCGCGCCGGTTGAGGATTTTCACCGCACCCTCGGCCCCCATCACGGCCGCTTCAGCCGTTGGCCAGGCCAGCACCAGATCGCCCCGGGTCGCGCGCGGCGACATGACGCAATACGCGCCGCCGTAGGCCTTGCGCGTGATCACGCAAATCTTGGGCACCGTGGCCTCGCAATAGGCAAACAACAGCTTGGCCCCGGCGCGAATGATGCCGCCGTGCTCCTGACCCACGCCGGGCAAAAACCCGGGCACATCCTCAAACGTCACGATGGGGATGTTGAAACAATCGCAAAAGCGCACAAACCGGGCGCCCTTCTCGCTGGCGTTGATGTCGAGCACGCCGGCCAGCACCTGTGGCTGGTTGGCCACAATGCCGACACTGTGGCCGCCCATGCGCGCAAAGCCGACCACGATGTTCTGGGCAAAATGCTCCTGCACTTCCAGGAACTTGCCGTTGTCCACCACTTTGCTGATGACCTCTTTGATGTCATACGGCTTATTCGGGTTATCTGGAATAATCGTGTCCAGACTCTCCTCGGTGCGCAACGAGTCGTCTTTGCTGCGAATAAACGGCGGGTCCTCCATGTTGTTGCTGGGCAGATAGCCGAGCAGGAGCCGCATCATATACAGGCAATCGCCCTCGCTGTCGTTGGCAAAGTGCGCCACGCCGCTGGTGCTGTTGTGCACCAGCGCGCCGCCCAATTGCTCAAACGTCACATCTTCGTGGGTCACGGCTTTGACAACTTCGGGGCCGGTCAGGAACATATAGCTGGTGTTCTTGACCATGAAAATAAAGTCGGTCAGCGCCGGCGAATACACTGCGCCGCCCGCGCACGGCCCCATGATGGCGCTAAGTTGCGGCACCACGCCGCTCGACATCGTGTTGCGCAGGAAGATCTCGCTGTAGCCGACCAGCGATGACAGGCCCTCTTGAATCCGTGCGCCGCCGCTGTCGTTGATGCCGATGACGGGAGCGCCGTTCTTCAGCGCCATGTCTTGCAGCTTGGTGATTTTGGCCGCGTGGTGCATACCCAGGCTGCCACCCATGACCGTGAAATCCTGCGAGAATACATACACCAGCCGGTCATCGACCGTGCCCCAACCGGTAATGACGCCGTCGGTCAGCAACTCGTGCTTGTCCATGCCGATGCCGACCTTTTGGTTGGTGACAAAGGCATCAATCTCGCGAAACGAACCTGGATCGAGAAAAAGCTCCAAGCGCTCACGGGCGGTCAGGCGGCCCTTGGCCCGTTGGGCGGCCAGTTTGTTTGCACCGCCTCCTTGTTGCGTTTTTTCACGTAATTTGCGTAGTTTGGCGATTTTCGGATCGAGATTTGGCATGGCGAAAAGCTAGTGCTGGAATAGTGATTAGGAGCAGCAACAAAAATGAAATGAATGCTGCAAAACCAAGAGTCTGGAAGGATTCGGATGAGCGGCTGAACACGAGCCGGTCGACCCAGACGTGTGTCTGATTGAACACAGCGGCCAGTATAGCCGCCCACGCCGCCCAGCGTAGTCTTAACACTGCGGCAATCGTGCAAATTGCAAAAACCACCGTCCAGCCGGCACACGTCACGGCAACGTAAACAAATGAAGCCGAGCCCGGCACATCGGGCAATTGAACCGCATATTGCAGTGCCAGCCCGCACCGAATGAGGTTGCCGAGGCAAAAAAAGCCCAGTGCGAATGGGAGCAACTGCCCAATCCTGGCGCGCACGATTCCATCGCGCACGATTCCATCGCGCACTCTCATGACGTAATCAGGCGCGCCATCTGCTCGGCCACAATCGGCCCCCAGGCAAACCCATATGGCCCCATGCCGATGGCATAGAAGACCCGGTCGGCTGCCGAGGCCGTCGAGTTCATTGCTTCACCATTCAACTTGCCGACCAGCGGCGTGCCGTCGCGCGTCATCGTGGTGACGCCGCTTTGCCACAGCTCGGTATGTTGGCTCAGACCGGGTAAATGCTGATTCAGGAATTGCTGAATGGT
>JBBQST010000203.1:0-8312 GCA_038213625.1 Thermoflexales bacterium | reverse complement strand
GGTCGAGGACAGCAGCCGCAACGGCACCTATGTCAACGGCCAGCTCATCAAAGGCAACCGCGCCCAATTGCATGGCGGCGAGCGCGTTCAAATTGGCAGCACTTTCGACTATTTCTTTCGCATGATGGAAGTGACCTCGCCGGCGATTACCGTGGGCGCGCCACCGCTCAAGATCCCCAACGGCCTCGCTCCCAGCGAGATTCCGCCCTCCACCAACGGCATCTGGATCAGCCCCAGCGCAGCCGTGTGGCGCGATGGCACCTGCCTGGCCGTAAATCTCTCGCGCACCGAATACCGGCTGCTTAAGCACCTGATGCAGCACTCGGGCGATGTGTGCGAATACGAGGATGTGATTCTGGCCGTGTGGGGCAACCCGCGCGACAAGGACAGCCTGCACGAGCTGATCTACCGGGTGCGCCGCAAGATCGAGCCCGATCCCGCCGAACCCAAATTCCTGATTATTCGCTCCGGCATCGGTGTGGTGTTCTTCCCGAAGGGCGAGCCGAAGCTGAACTGAGTTCTTAGTTGTTAGTTCTTAGTTCTTAGTTGTTAGTTAAGGATTGCTCCGACTAACAACTAATCACTAACAACTAAGAACTAACGACTGTTTACGCGACGACAGCCACCGTCACCGGCCGGCGGCGGGTCTCGGCGTAAATCAACTTGTTCAAGGCTTCCACGGCCTTGTCTTTCACGGTCTGGTCGCTCATGTTGTTGTTTACGTCTTTGAGCGCGTCGGCCAGCCGGCCCGAGAGTTGCTTGATCAGATCCTCGCTCTCCTTCATGTAGACGAAGCCGCGGGTGATGATCTCAGGCGCGTCATAGAGCGTGCCCTCGGTGGTGCGGCGCAGCACGATGACGACAAAGCCATCGCGGGCCAGCATCTCGCGGTCGCGCAGCACTACGGGGCCGATATCGCCCACGCCGCTGCCATCGACGAAAATGTAGCCGCCGGGCAGGCGCTCCTCCACCGTTGCCTCGCCGTCCTCAAACACAATCGGCGTGCCGTTCTCGACCACAAAGGTGCGCTCGGCCGGAATGCCAATTTGCTGGGCCAGTTTGGCGTGGGCATTCAACATGCGCAGCTCGCCGTGAATGGGAATGAAGAACTTCGGCCGCACCAGGCTCAGCAGCAGCTTTTGCTCTTCCTGGCAGGCGTGGCCCGACACGTGCACCTTGGCGATCGGGTCGTAATACACATTCGCGCCCTTCTGGAACAGCCGGTTAATGATGCGGTGGACATATTCCTCGTTGCCGGGAATGGGATGGGCCGACAGCACAATTGCATCGCCCTTCTGGACGGTGATGACGGGGTGCCGGCCGCTGGCCAGCCGGCCCAATACGGCCGTGGGCTCGCCCTGCGTGCCGGTGGCCATGATGGCGACCTGGTTCGGCGGCATGCGCATGGCTTCTTCAAGCCGCACGATCATGCCCTCAGGCACCACCAGATAGCCCATTTTTTGGGCCATTTTGACGTTCTCGCTCATGCTGGTGCCGGCGATGGCCAGCTTGCGCCCGTAAATTTCGCACACATTCACCACCTGCTGAATGCGCGAGATCATCGAGGCAAAGGTTGCCACGATGATGCGGCCATCCGAGTCGCGAAAGATGTGCTCGAACGCCGGCTCGATGATGCGCTCGCTCGGCGTGGTGCCGGGCACTTCGGCGTTGGTGCTGTCCGCAAACAGGGCCAGCACGCCGCGGTTGCCCAGCTCGGCCAGCTTGCCGAAATCGCTGGGTTTTCCATCAACCGGCGTGTGGTCGAACTTGAAGTCGCCGCTGTGGACGATGGTGCCGGCCCCCGTCGTTATTGCCAGACCGACATTGTCTGGAATGCTGTGGCACATGCGGAAGAACTCGACCTTGAACGGGCCGACTTGAAATTCGCCGTTCGTGGGAATGGTGTTCAAGCTGGTCTTGTCGAGAAGTTTGGCGTCCTTGAGTTTCACTTCCAGCAGGCCGCGTGTCAGGGCAGTGGCATAGATGGGAACGTTGGGGAAGTCTTTGACGACGTATTGAATCGTCCCGGTATGATCCTCGTGGCCATGGGTGATGACAATGCCGCGGATCATGTCGGCCTTGTCTTTGAGATAGGTGTAGTCGGGGATGACTGCGTCGATGCCGAACATGTCGGATTCGGGAAACATGACGCCGGTGTCTACGATCAAGATGTTCTTGCCGTATTCAAACGCCATCATATTTTTGCCGACTTCGCCGAGCCCGCCGAGGGGAATCCACTTTAAAGATTGTGATGCCATGATGAAAATTCTGAAATTTTTGAGATATTTGATATCTATAGATGAAATAAGGTTGATTAGGTTAAAACGATACTTTTAAGCCGGCCATCGGCCAGCCTTTGAGTTCAAAACAAAAGGTTACAAAACCTCGCGTTCGGCTTCGATATTTCGATATGAGATGCCGACTTTCCTGGCGAGATGTTTTTGGCAGTTGTCCGACACCGCTTCAAGCAGCGTTTTGGGCAACCGCACAAATCCGAACAATATGCCGAATAGGCTTGTAGAGGCAAAATAGAGGCGCGAGCCATCTCGCCGTAATGCTTGCGTCATACGGCAACGCGCGCGACCACGCAAGGTCGCACATATGGCGAGTGTATCCAAACCCAGACTAACATGATTGAAACTTCTGCAACTGTCACGACAATTATAAACGCTAAGCCTTTGTTTTTCGTTAACGAATTATGACTCGACGATTTTTGATCGATACCGACACCGGCTCCGACGATGCTGTGGCTCTGGTCATGGCCCTGCGCCACCCTGATATTGACGTGGTCGGCATCACCACTGTGGCTGGCAATGTGCCGCTGCCGATGGCGACCCAGAACGCGCTCTATACCCTGGAGAAATGCGACCGCAGTGTCCCTGTGTATGAAGGTTGTGCCAAACCCATGCTGCGCGAGATCGTCACGGCTCAGAATGTGCACGGCATGGATGGCATGGGCGATATGGGCCTGCCCCTGCACAGCCGCCAACCGGCCGCCGGCCATGCTGTCCCCAAGCTCATCGAGTTGATTCACCAGCACGCCAACGACATCACGCTGGTCACCCTCGGCCCACTGACCAACATTGCTTTGGCGGTCCTGCTCGATCCATCGATTGCCCAACAGGTCAGCCGCTGCGTGGTCATGGGCGGCACCAGCGACAACGTCGGCAACATGGGTCTGGTCGGCGAATACAACATCTGGGCCGACCCTGAGGCTGCGCGCATCGTGTTTGATTCAGACCTCCCGATCACGATGGTGGGCTGGGACATCTCGCGCAAATATGCCGTGATTGCGCCGGAGGACGCGGCGGCCCTACGCGCCATGGATACGCCGCTGGCTCACTTCTGCCTCGATATTAATGCCGTGGTGAACGCATTTTGCCTGGAGGAAACTCAACTGGCCGGCTTCGACCTGCCCGACCCGATTGCCATGGCCGTGGCCATTGATCCCAGCGTTGCCACCCAAGTCTATCGCCGCCATGTCATCGTTGATCTGGGTGAGGGCCATAGCCGCGGCCAGATCCCGATCGACCACCACGGCCAGCTCAAGCGCTCGCACAAGGCCGATCTCGTCGTCGAAGCCTCACGCGAGAAGTTTATGCAGATGCTGCATGCGGCTGTGAAATCGTAAGAGTCTTCGGGTGGCGCATGGACGCAAAAACTGGCTAAGGTTCGATATGCGCCACCCGAAGGCTCTTACGCCCTACACCGGCGGAAATCTTCGCCGATGCTCGAATAGCGCAATGGCCATGGCGTGGGTCACGTTCATCGAGCCGTTGAGGCCATACATGGGGATGTGCACGGCGAGTTGGCACAGACGCAACACATCGGCCGGCACACCATCCCGCTCGCTGCCGATGACGAACGTGCACTGCCGCGGCAACTCGCAGGTGAACAGGTTGTGCGAGGCCGTGGTCAGCTCCAGCGCAATCAAGGGCGGCAACGTGCTGGCCATCTCCACAAACTGGGCCGTCGTCAGCGACACCCACGGCAACAAGTTCTCGCTCTGCCGCGAAATATTGGCCGCCTTGCGATTCAAATGCTCGTTCATCTGCCGATCCACAAACAGCACTTGCGAGCAGCCAGCCGCGTCGGCCACCCGCAAAATCGCGCCCACATTGGCATGCGCCTGAATCCCAATCGCCGCCACCCGCACCTCAAACACAGCATCGCGCGCCGCCACAATTTGCTTTTGCCGCTCATACAAGTCCTGGCCGCTCAACTGCACGCCGACCTCAGAATTTTCGCGATTCATGTTTGCTTTGTAATGTGCAGAGCCTCCCCTTTTGCCTTCTGCCTTTTTACTTCTTCCTTTCTTACGGCCCCGTCTTCGCCAACGCATCGCGCATGATCGAGCCGTCGGGATTGAGCACACGCACTTTGAACACCCAGTCGCCGCTGTTCTGATCGACCTTGACCAGCAGCACATTGCGGCCTTTTTTGAGTTGAATTGGCGGCAAGTCCAGGTCGCGTAAATCATCCACCTCGCCCGGCTTCGGCACATAGCGGCTCACCTTGTTGCGCCAGATCTCCTTGCCGTTCAACCACACCGCGATGCCGTCGTCGCTCAGCAGGCCCAGCAACCCCGTGCGATCCTCCGGCACGTCGATCCAGGTGAGCGCATAGGCCATCGTGCCACTGTTGGGCGAAATGTAATCGGCAAAGCTCACTCGCCAACCAGCGCTGTGCACCAACTGTGCGTGTGGGTCGCGGCGCGGGTCGCTATAGGTGGTCTCGCCAATTGCATCTTGATTCAGGTCGCGGTAGGGGAAGCCGCCGATCAACCACCACGAGCGAATGTAGCCATCGCTGGCCGGCGCATACACGCGCGCCTGTTGCGCTCGCAGGTCGCCGCGCGAATCCTGCACGGCGTAAATGACTTCCACGTAGCCGTTTTGGCTCAGACCAGCCGGCATCGTAAACACGCTGGTTGTGCCGGGTGCGTTCAACAGGGTTTGCCGGCGGCCGCGGTCGTTCAGCGTCACGCGCCAGGTTTGCACGCCGCTGGTGAGTGGCACCGTGCTCCTCACCGTTACGGCCGTGTTAGGCAACACCACATCGCCGTCACTCGGCGTCGCGATCAAGGTGGTGGGGCCGTTGGATGTGGCCACAACCGGCGTCGATGGCGCAACCTCATTGGGCTGATAGGCAATTCGTTGAAGCCCCTTGGAGTAAATTGAGAGCACATACAACGCGCCGTCCGGCCCAAATTGAATATCGACCGGCTCACCCACCCCTTCGGCAAATGGCTCTACCTTCATCACATCGCCCTGTGCATTCACAATGGCGCGGCGCAAAAATTGCAGTGCGTAGTCGCCGAAGATGTAGCTGCCGCGCATCTCGGCTGGGAAATTCTGGCCGACCACAAAGGCACCACCGGTGATCGAGGCGTTGTTACCGGCGTGGGCATACGCCACTTCATAGCGTTTGGCGGTCAGGGTGTTGATGTCTTTGCACGCCGGCGCCGCTTGAAACTCGGGCCGATTCATGGCCGACTCGGTGCACGGCCAGCCAAAGTTTGCGCCGGCGCTGGCGCGATACAGCGCCTCGTAACTCACCCAACCCACATTGCCCACGTAGGGAATATCCGTCTCGGGTTGCACCCCAAATCGAAACGGCATGCGAAAGCCCAGCGCCCAGATGCGCGAGCGAACGCTGCGCGGGTTCTTCACATCATAGAACGGGTTGCCGGCAAAACCGCTGCCATCGGCGTTGAGCCGCAACAGCTTGCCCTCCAGCGCATCCAGACTTTGCGCCCGTAGCGACAGGTCGCTCGGCACCGCGCTCAACGCGCCATCACCCAGCGACACAAACAGCGAGCCATCGCCGGCAAAGCGCACGGTGCCGACCGAGTGGTTCTGCGCATCGCTCCGAAAATCGCTCAGCAACACCGTGGCACTGTTGCGGCGTGCGGCCGTGCCCCAGCCATTGCTGTTCAGTGGGCTAGTTCCCAGAGCCCGCTCCATCGTGTAGCGCACCAGCCGGCCGGTGCGCGGTGCCTCGGTGTCTTTGGCCTGCCCCGGCGGATCATAGCTATACAGCAGATAAATGTAGCCGTTGCGCACAAAGTTGGGATCGACCGCCAGACCGATCAGGCCGCGATCGACAAAGTGATTCACTTTGTCGCGCAGGTCGAGCACGGGCCGGCTATACACCACGGCCCCAGTTGCACTGGTTTCGAGCAGTTTCAAAAGCCCTGTTTTCTCGGCAATCAGAATGCGTTGCGCCTGTCCCGCGACTGGGGGCAAAAAGGCAAATGCGGTGGGTTGGTCCAGCCCATCGGCTTTGTCGGCCACCTTGCTAAGTGCGAAACCGGCCGGCAGGTTGAACGGTGTCTCGGCCTGGAGCACCGTCGAGGCAGCATGTGTGGGCGTGCCCGGCGGCATGAGCAGCGATAGCAACAATAGCACTATGACACTGGCAAACACGCGGTGAAATAACATCGAACTTGTCATCATGAAGGCGCTTGATAGATCAGTGCGGCATCGTCGGGCCAGCGCGTGCCATCGGGTTTGAAGGCTGGCAACCGCGCGCCTGTGTCTGCATCGTACCAGCCAATGACCATCCGGCTCACCCGCGCCAGCTCGATCGACCGCGTCTCGTCGATCATATCCCCAGCATCCCACAGCCCGGTCGGGTAGCCACTGCCGCGTGGCTGATCATCGCTCTGCCAGATCAAATTGCCCTGCGCATCGAACGCGTGAATAAACAGGGTGTAGTTGCGATCCGGCGGTTTGAGCGCGCGCCATTGCCAGGTGCGATTTTCGAGATCCAGTTGGTTCAGCGCGATGCTGTCACCGAAGGTGACAATCGGTGTAATCGGTGTTGCGCCGGCCTGGGTCTGTGCAACCGGCGCGTCGATCTTGACTTTGCCGAGGTCCAACGTGGTGCTGTCGGTGCCATCCATTTTGAGCAGCCCAGGTTGGGGATATTGGGCAAACACGCTCACCCGCACGGTGGCCGGCCCACGCCTCGCATCGGCGGGTATGGGCAATTCATACACATCCTCGAAGAATTGGCCGACAGGCCAGCGTTGGGTGTTGAAGCGGCCCTCGAATGGAATGGCTCGCTTCTCGCTGATGACGTTGCCGTCCAGGTCGGTGACATCGAGCACGATCCGCAGGCTTTGCGGAATGGGCTGCGCCGCGCCCCACACCAGCCGCACTCGCACCGACTGGCCCGGCTTCACCCGCGTCGCGCTGTCAATCACCTCGCCTTTCAATACCTGCACCTGACCCGCAAATGTGAGTGGGTTGGCATTTGTCAACGCGGCTTGTTGTGCCTGGCTCAAATAAACGGGCTCGGCAAAGGCTGGCCGGATGATCCAGAATGGCGTGGCCACTGACAGTGTAAACAAGCCGGCAACCACGCTTCCTGCCAGGGGCCGATGCAAGTTTGCTCGCCAGCGCGCCGGCACCCGTGCGACCAGCGCTTTCCAGCCCGCCACCACGGCCAATGCCACAGGCGCAACCCCCGGCAAAATAAGCCGGCCATTTTCGGTGCCGACATAGCCGCGCAGCCACACCACAAACAGCGCCAGCAACGCAAGCTCCCAGATGATGAGGATAAGCCATGTGTCTGGGAGCAGAAGGCGGCGGGCTGTTTGCGGCTGGCGGCTGGCTCGGACGACGGCGATGATGATGCCGACCACGGCCGCGATCAGCAGCGCGGCAAAGATCATGTTGACCCAGGCCGGGTAGTCCAGTTCGATGGCGACGGTGCCCCAATAGGTCTCAAACACACGTGGAACGCGCGCCAGAATTTCGGGCAGCGTGAGCGGCGGCACGCGCAACAGGGCCGCATTGGCCTGCTGCACCTGCTCCCACGCCAGCGGGTTGCCGTATTGAAAAGTGTTATAGGCGAACCACACGCCCGCCGTCAGTGTGTAACCGGCTGCAAATGCTAGCGTGGGCCGAATGAGCCCGGCACCGCGAAAACGCAGCCACAGGCACACCGCTGCCGGTGCCAGCAGCCCGATGCCGCTGAGTTTGCACAGCACCGCTGCGCCGCACAACAGTCCCAACACAAAGCCGAAGCGCCGTGCATGATTGTGATCGCTCTCGCGCACTGGCACGGCGAGTTCGCGCACCATCCACCAACACGCCGCGGTGGCGGCCAGGGTGACGGCGATGTCGTTGCTGACGATGCTGCTGACGTGGATGAATTTGGGATTGAACGCGACCAGGGCCGTGACCAGCAGATTGGTCAGTGGCGCATGGCCGTTCATTTGAGCCGCGATGCCGTAGACCAGGATGATCGTG
The DNA here is from genome assembly GCA_038213625.1 of Thermoflexales bacterium. GTDB lineage: Bacteria > Chloroflexota > Anaerolineae > J036 > Brachytrichaceae > JANMVQ01. Next base: position 51 of record JBBQST010000203.1, on the reverse strand, counting down.
AGCACGCCCAGCAACGAGGACACCAGCCGGCCCGCGTGCACCGCCCACACC
>JBBQST010000202.1:0-8330 GCA_038213625.1 Thermoflexales bacterium | reverse complement strand
TGCTGTAGCTGGCATTACCCGCATCATCGAAGATGATGTTTTTCAGATCGCCGACATGCGGCCCATCCGGGTTTTCGCTGCCGTGCTTTTGCATCGTCGGGTTAAAGTGTGCGCCCGCGGCGGCAAAGTCTGGGGTGCACGCGCCCACCTGATGAACGTGGATGCCGTGCTCGCCCGCAGTGGCTGTGACAAATCCACTGACCGTGACTGCCACATCCACACCGGCAGCCGTCTCAGTAAACAGTGCCGTGCCAAATAGGGTGCCGTCCGCATCTTGCAACTCGGCCATGGCCGATGTAGCCGAGATCGACTCTGTCTGCGTCATCTCCATCGTCCCAGTCATGGGCATGGTTTCGGTCATCGCCATCGTCTGAGTCATCGCCAGCGTATCTGTCATGCCCGAGGTGCCGCCCATCGTGCCCGTTGTGTTAGTGGTCTCTGTCACCGACATGCTTTCGGTCATGGGCACCGTGTCTGTGATGGCTGCGGTATCTGTTGCGTCCGATGTGCCCGTGGCTGACGGCTCCGTAGGTGATGCGTCTGCGCCAGACGTCGTTGGCACCGCCTCGGTTACCGTTACCTCGCCGAGCGCGGTGTCTGTGCTGACGGCCAGCGGTGTCGCTAAAGCGGTCGGTTCCACTGCACTCGAACCACTTGGGGTCGAGGGACTACTGGTGGGTGAACAGGCCGCGAGTGCCAGTGCAACCAATGTTGCCGAGATCATCAAAGGTCTCATCTTCATCTTCATTACTCCTTTACTTCCGGGCTGAACCCGGTTCGGAAATTTTTCGGTTTTGCTCGGCCAGCGTGTCTTGTGAAACCACGCCAGACATAGCCAACTCTATTTGGGCGAACAGTTTGGCCAGCTCAAAACCGATGCCGCTGGATGCACCGGTGACTATCGCCAGTAGCCGGCAATTTGCACGCATCTATGGGTCATCCTTCTAAAAATTCTCATGGCCGCGATCAGGCCATACCAAATGACTTCTTCAATTCACCGGCGGCCAATGCCACGGCTTGTTTGGCTTTGTCCACAACCGCGCCCATGCCAAAGAATTCATGCGTCACGCCATCAAAGCGCTGTGCCACTACTGGCACACCCGCATCACGCAGCTTGGCCGCATATGCCTCACCCTCATCGCGCAACGGATCGATCTGGGCCGTGATGACGGTGGCCGGCGGCAACCCCGCCACATTGGCGCGCAAGGGCGAGGCGAGCGGGTTGTTGCCATCGGCGACACGGCGGTAGTAATAGCGGGCAAACCAAGTCAGGGCCGGTCGGGTAATAGATCCGGATCAGCATCGGCTGGCGCGAACCGCCAGGAATCTGCAGGTGCTTGATATCGCCGACCAGTTCGAGTGGTGGCTTGTTCTGCCGGGTCAATACAGTTTGCACCGCAATCGTCAACGGCGAGGTTTTGCGCGCGTTCGCCGGCGTCATATCAATGAGCGGAGGCGCTTCCAACGCCATCAGCTCATCGAGCACGGCTTGCATCTGTGCATCTGGCACAGCCGGTTGTGTGCTGGGCGTAGCCGTAGTGGGCGCGGTTGGTGTGGGCAGGGGCGCTTCGCTTTGGGCGTTAATAGTGCCGGTGTGTGTCAGGGCATTGCCCAAAGACAACATCGCTGCACCTGCGCCGGCGAGTTTCACAAAGTTTCGTCTAGAGTGAGTGGTCATGCATTTCTCCTTAACTGGGAAAATAGTGATTTGGTGAGCAATGCAGCACTGAAGAGCTACAAACTACGGCTGCAAAAAGTGGGGCAAATCGCTTCAGGGCATCGTAATACGGAGTGTGGTGCGAAGCTATGGGTGAGAGATGTAACGTGAGTCAGCAAAGCGTGTTATGTTGCCAGTGAATGTCCGACAAGGGTTGCAGATTGCGCCGACACGCTCAGGTATGGTGCTGCACGCTCACACACTCAGCCGCAGTTTAGGTTGGGCAGGTAGAGTGCGCGTTGAAGGAACGCTACATGACCGCACAAAATCCAAATCCAGCCGCATCAGCAACCCCAGCCCCATCCGCGCCAAATACTGAGCCGTGCGCCGGCACCATTCGCCTCGACCACATCACCAAAAGCTATGAGGAGGCCGGCGTCGAGCGCACCATTTTTAGCGATGTCTCGTTGGAAATCGGCTGTGGTGAGTTCGTGGTGTTGCTCGGCAAAAGCGGCAGCGGCAAAAGCACGTTGCTCAATCTCATCGGCGGCATTGATGAGGCCAATTCGGGCGATGTGTGGATTGATGGGCAATCAATCACGCGCATGAGTGACACCGCTCGCACGCTGTTTCGCCGCAATCATATTGGATTTATCTTCCAGGCCTTCAACCTCATTCCCACCCTCAGCGTGCTGGAAAACGTCATGTTGCCGCTGGAGTTAAACGGCAAACCCAACTCGGAGGTGCGCAGCCGCGCTGAGGCGCTGATTCAACAGGTCGGCCTGACCCATCGCATGAACGCGTTCCCAGACCGGCTTAGTGGTGGCGAGCAGCAGCGCGTGGCCATCGCCCGCGCCCTGATCAATGATCCACTGGTGGTGCTGGCCGACGAACCCACTGGCAATCTCGATACTGATACCGGCAAGTCTGTGCTGGATTTGCTGGATCGCCTGACCCGTCGGGCTGGCAAAAACCTGATCATGGTCACGCACAGCGAGGAAGTGGTGGGCGTGGCCGACCGCGTGCTGCGGCTGCGCGATGGCAAGTTGTTAGAGGATCATGCACTGGAAGCAGCCGCACTGGAAGCGACCGCCTCTGACACGGCTCAACCGGCCACTGCAACGGCAATCTGACATTGCCGGATTTCCTGCCCGACTGCATCTACAACCACGAGCCGCAGCAGCGCTAGGCCACTGCGCAACGAGTTGAAGTAAGCAGGTTGAATGCGGCCCAACAAGCCACCGCGCGTGGTCACGCGCACTTCGCCAATAAACTGCCATTCTGCATCCTGGCGCAGTTCCATCTTGGCATAGCCACCGTCCGGCACCTCAGCATTGCCATAAATCAGCAATTGGCCTGCGATCGTTTCGGCGTGTTGTGGGGACGTGATCCCGGCCGAAAATGGATTGGGGCACACCGGCGCAGGAAAGTTGATCGGCGGCAAAGTGGGCACGGCCGCCACTGGCACCAAACTCACCGCTTCATTCGGCTGCACCAGTTGCACATCATCCAACGCAATCTTGACCCAGCCACGCGCATCCGGCGCGGCAGGATATGAAATTTGCAGCCATTGCCCATCCTCACTCCGGCCTACCACATCCAGCACCTGTCCCTGCGCTAGCTGCCCCAGTGACGCATACCGTATATCCGGGCCATTCCGCACATTCACAAAATCGGCCGTCACCGTTAACACTGGCACGTTGACGATGGGCTCACTCTCCGTCACGGTCGGCGTCGGGGCTAAAGTTGGCTCCGATTCAGGAAGCAGTGTGGGTTGCATTGTTAGCGCGCTGGCGGCTTCCGCAGTCTCGGCCAAACCCGCCACCACGGTGGGCGTGGGCTCAGGAATCGGCGCCATTGAACCGGCCGCATTGCCAATCAGCACCACCACCACAATAGCCACAATCAGCAGGCCCAACAACAATAGCACTGTGCGGACAGACGGCCGCCCCACCCACAGGTTTTGCACCTGGCCGACGACGGTGCTCTTGGGTCGCCGGGGCGATACCCATTTGGGTGTGGTGCGGCTGGGTGTGGGAACGCCGGCTGTTGCGCTGGAATTCATGACGGCCGGCTCGTCGACAATGGTCGTGGGATCACCCGGCTCAAACCCAACCAGCGGCTCGATGTGCACAATCTGGTCGATGGACTCCAACAGTTGCCGCGCATTCTGATGGCGTTGGCGCGGCTGTTTGGCTAGCAACTTCAGCACCAGATCATTGATCGACTCGGGCACATCAGAGCGAATGGCCGAGGGTGGCTGAGGCACATCCTGCACCTGCTTAAACGTCACGGCAATGGGGACTTCGGCCGTAAAGGGCGGGTCGCCCACCAACGTTTCATACAGCACACAGCCAATCGAATATAGATCGCTGCGGGCGTCGATATCCTGGGCCTGGCACTGCTCCGGCGACATATATTCCGGCGTGCCCATCACTTGCGAGGTCTGGGTCAGCTGGGTGGCATCGGAGTACCACACAATGCCAAAATCGGTCAACACATAGCGCAACCGGCCCTGGCTGTCATTGCCAATCAGAATATTGCTGGGCTTGATATCGCGATGAACCAGGCCGCGCCGATGCGCAAAATCCAGGGCCGCGGTGATCTGGCGGGTGATGTTGAGGGCGTTGCCGATGGGCATGTACTGGCCGGCCGCGCGTAGATTTTTTAGCTCAGTATGAAGATTGCCGCCCGGCAAATACTCCATCTCGATGAAATACACCGCGCCCAAAATGCCCTCATCGATAAAGCCAGCTTGAAACACCTGCGCGATATTGGGGTGGCGCAATTCGGCCATGATGTTGGCCTCGCGCTCAAACCGTTTGATGAAATCGGGGTCATCGCTACGATCGGTGCGCAGCACCTTCAGCGCAACTTCGCGATTGGCTTCGGTGTGCAAGGCATGGTAGACCGTGCCCATGCCGCCGCTGGCGATGCGGGCTAGGATTTGGTACGGTCCGATCTGCGTCGGTTCAGCCATCTACTCGGCGCGCTTCATAGGCATCGCGTTATACCGTGTTTGGTTCAACTACGCGGCCAGAGTGCCACCTTTCGAGTTGTCTTCGTCCGAGTCGAACTCGCTGCCGGAGCCAAACATACTGTCGATGTCACCCTGTTCACGCCCAGTGGCATAGCCGACCGTAAACATGGTTTTGACCATGGCACGCACCGTCATTTCGAAGCCTTGCTGGTCTTCCATACGTGCAAAGGTCCATGCACGGCTTTCGTTTTCCAGATGCACCCGGTTCATGTGCTCTAGAACTTCCGGCGAAACGAGTTCTTCCATGGGAACATTGCCAAGGACGCTATCGAGCCATTTGGAAAATTCAGCCTGGGTCATGGCCTGAATTCTATCGCGCAATGCGAATCGAATAAAGACAACATCATCATCGAATCGGTTTAAGAGGCGAGCCGCTCATCAACCACTAATTTTTGGGCAGAAATGGCGAAATCTTACAAAATTGATGGCTTACGAAATATTTATCGTCAACCGTGATCACTGTATAGGCTCTGCAAACACAATTTCGATCCCAGTCAGATGCGTACATGGCGCGGCGAAAGCCCAACACCACCTACATGGCAACTTTAAAAGACTCAAAACCGGCAAAATTCCTTCAGCGCTTGCTCGAACGTTCGTTGGCCGAATACAACAAATATTCCGATCCGGCCCACCAGGTTGAAATCTACATCCAACCCATCACACAGCCGGCCCAACGCATCCTCGCCATCACCATCGGCACCCTCTGCGTCGTCATCGGCATCCCTTTGGCCGCAGCATTGCCTATCGTGCCCACGGCACCGTTTGTCGCCATCGGCTTGTTTTGCTTTGCGCGAGTATCAGACCGCTTTCGCATCTGGTTAAGCCGGCAGCCTGTTTTCAAGATGGCGATGACCGTGATTTGCACACGCAACGAATGGCCCTTTCGGCTGATGCGCGCCATGCTCAATCGGCTGGCCGGGGGTCAACTGGTCTACAGAGACATCAACACCGCCCCCGCGACCAATCTCAGTTTCGTCTCACCCCCAACTCGGCCCAGCTAGGTATAAACTGAGCATATGGACGGACTGGCTTCGCTGGTGAAATCATGGGCGCGGCGCGCCAAACTGCAACGGAGTGTGTGGTGGCTGTTTTTTGGCCTGGCCTCGGGGCTGGCGCTGGCCCTCATCCTTGCGATTGCGGCACGCGTGTGGCCGTTAATGACGCTGCCCAGCTTGATTACCAGCTGCGTGCTATTGGCCGTGCTGGGCCTGTTGATCGCGCTGATGTGGCCGTGGGTTCAAAGTTTGCGCACGCCCCTGCTCACCTGGTCGCGCGTGTTCGACCAGCAATTTGGCCTGCGCCAGCGGGTGTCCACGGCCATGGAGGCGAGTGACGGCACGCTGAATATCAAGAGCGACGCCATTCGAATGCGCTTGCAGCAGGATGCCAGCCGCATTGCCGATTCGGTCGACGCGCGCAAATTGCTGCCCTTGCGGCTCTCCTGGCGCGCAGCCGTAACGTCGCTGGTGTTGCTGATGGCATTGGCGCTGGCACTGGTCCTACCCAATGCCCAACAACAGGCGCTGGCCGTGCAAGAGCAATTTCAACAAAGCTTGCAACAGCAGGTGCAGCAAATTGAGCAGGCCAAGCAGCAAATTCTGCAATCCAAAGCCCTGACTGATGCCCAAAAACAAGAGGCGTTGCAAGCGTTGGATGAGGCGAATCAGGCGCTGAGCGATCCGAATACCACGCCTGAAAAGGCTTTGGCCGCCATCAACGATGCCCAGTCCAAACTCGATGCCATGCGCGATCAGGAAGCCCAACAGCGCAATGCGGATCTGGAAGGAGCGGGTGAATCGCTGGCCGCGGATGAGCTGACTAATGCACTGGCCAATTCACTGGCCAACCAGAATTTCGAGGAAGCGGCACAGCAAATGCGCAATATGGCAACCCAGCCCGGTGCGCAACAAAATCAATCGCTGTCGCTGGAAGAAACGCAACGGGTGGCCGATCAACTGGACCAACTGGCCCGGCAGGTGCAAACCAGCGATCCAGCCATGGCCGAGAAACTGCGCGAGGCCGCTCAGCAAATGCGCGACGGCAATATGGAGGCGGCACAAAAATCGTTGGATGAAGCCGCGCAATCGCTCGACCGCGCGCAACAGACGCAACAGGCCAACCAGTCTTTGCAAGAAGCTCAAGCTCAGACCGAAGCGGCCCGCCAGTCAGTGGCCCAGGCCAATCAGCAGATGCAACAGCAGTCGTCTCAGCAAGCGCAGCCCTCTGAGCAGGCTCAGGCCAACACCAATAACCAAAACAATCAGAATAGCCAGAATCAGGCAAATCAGAATCAGGCCAGTCAAGCCTCGCAAAATCAGGGCAGCCAATCAGAGGCGGGTTCACAACAGTCCAATGGACAGCAAGCTGGCCAGGCTGAAGGGGCTGGTGAAGCAGGACAGCCGGGCCCATCGGGTCAGGCGGGCGCACCTGGGGATGCCCAAAATGGCGCGCCGGGTGAAGGGGCCAGCGGCAGCACGTCGCAAGGCAGCGTTGCCCAGGGATCCAGCCAGCAATCGGGCCATAGCGAAGACACTGGCTCTGAAAACAGCGTGTACGCGCCGGGTCGGGTGAAAAACCAGGGTGAGCAAGTTGTGCTCGAAGATCCCCAGGGTGAAATTGTGCCCGATCCCAACGGCCCTAAAAATACGGCTCCCGAAGGACAGAGCACGGTCCCATATCAGGATGTGTACGGCGAGTATGCCAAATCGGCCGATGACGCAATTCAAAATGATGAGGTGCCGCCGGGATTGCGCGATTATGTCCGCGATTATTTCAGCTCGCTCGACCCCAAACGAACGCGCTGAAACAAGTCTGTGCTTTCATTGTGTTTTGTATTGTTTTATCAAAAGGCCTGTGCATTTCTTCCAGTAATCTAAGAAACTCTGCTAATATGTTTTAGGCTAGTGCGTCGAGTCACACTTGACACACTGGCAAAAAAGTTGCTACTACCCCATACGATCAGGGTTGGAAGCTTTGTACTCAAAGTGAGGGGTTGACAATGGAACTAATCAAAGTATCTGCAACATCTCGGTCGACTGCTGTGGCGGGTGCAATTGCGGGCGTGGTGCGCGAGCACGGACGCGCCGAAGTGCAAGCCATCGGTGCCGGCGCTGTTAATCAGGCTGTAAAAGCGGCCGCAATTGCCAGGGGCTATCTTTTGTTGGACGGCATCAACGTCGTGCTCATACCGTCGTTTGGTGAAGTTGACATTGATGGCGCAGAACGCACTGCAGTGAAATTCTCAGTCGAGCCACGTTAAACGCCAGTGGTGCTCGAACTGGATAGGTGAGTGTGGCTTCGCGGCATCGGTCTCCACGCCAATTATTCTTGATACAGGGAGAAGCCTTGTAAACCCTAGACATCAACTTTATAAAACGTGGCTCCCTAATCCGAAGCTGAGCCATCCGGCAACATTCTTTAGCACCCAACAAAAACGCCCCGCAATCATGCGGGGCGTTTTTTGTTGGGGAATTGCTGTGACTCGCCTTGTATGGCTACGGCGTCACACTGATTACCTTAGGTTTTTGGAATGGAGGCTTGCGCCGCCGCAGTTAACCCCAGTAGGGGGTTGGCGCCAATACACAGCCAGAGTTAAAAACAAAGGTAATAAGGGGGGGTCAATAATAGCGTAGG
>JBBQST010000201.1:0-8364 GCA_038213625.1 Thermoflexales bacterium | reverse complement strand
TTTCTTAATTCTGTTTTATTCTGTAAATTCCGTCCAAAATCCGCTCTGTATCTTTCTACACGGCGCGGGGCCGTTTGCGGCGTGCATAGATAAACAACGCGATCAATGTCGCGACATACGGCACCATGCCGGTGAATTGCGGCGGTAGGCCAAAGCCCTGAAAAAACAGGCCCAACGAGTCGGCAAAACCAAACAGCAAGGCGATGAGCGCAATGCCGATGGGATTGCCGCTGACCAGCACGATGGCGGCAAATGAAATCCACCCCCGGCCGGCGGTCATGTTCTCGGCGAACAGCCGCACATAGCCCAACGACAGGAACGCGCCGGCCAGCCCGCACAGCACGCCGCAGATCAGCAACGACCCAATCCGCACGCGGGTGGCACTGACGCCGCTGGCATTCAGGCTGGCTGCATTGTAGCCGGCCGCGCGCAACCGCAAACCAAATTTGGTGCGGAAGAGGAGGTAGGCGACGGCGCCGGTTGCCAGCACCGCCACATAGACCATGACATTTTGCTCGCTCAAAATCTCGCCGATGAAGGGGATCTCGCGCAACAGAGGAATGCGCACGGCCGGGATCCCCTGAATTTGTGGGCTGGTGAACACGCCCTTGACCTCGAAAATTTGGCGCAATAGGTAGGTGGTCGCGCCAACGGCAAACAGGTTCAGCGCAATGCCGGTGATGAACTCGTCGGTCTTGAGCCAGATGGCAAAGACGATGAAGATCAACGACATGAGCAGCGCACCAGCCACGGCCGCCAGCACGCCCACGATCCAACTGCCCGTAAAGTAGGACCCCAGCACGGCCCCAAACGCGCCCATCAGCATCATGCCCTCCAGCGCGATGTTGAACACGCCAGCATAGAAGCTGAACGCGCCACCGAGTGCCGCCAGCAAAATCGGTGTGGTGCCAGACAGGGTGCCAGTGATGAGGCCGATGAGGATTCGCATGGGGAAGATGGGGAGTAGCAAGTAGTCAGTAGTCAGTAGTCAGATAAGAAAGCATAAGCATAGTTTACTGACTACTGACTACTTGCTACTCCCCTCCCCCCCAGTCGTCTTGCCGACAGCTGATCGAGCAGGCGCGCAAGGTAGACGCGGCCGGCCACGACGACGAGGACGATGATGGCTTGCAACACCTGGGTGAACTCGCCCGGCACATTGGTGATGAGTTCGGTGCCCAGCGCGCCGGTTTGAAGCATAGCGAAGAATAGGCCGTAGAGCACGGTGCCGAGCAGCCCATTGTTCGCCACCACCGCGATCATGATCCCATCCCAGGCATAGTTGGCCCCGAGACCGCGCAGAAAGCGATGTGGCCCGGCCATCACCACAAGCCCGCCGGCCAGGCCCGCCAGTGCGCCGGTCAGCAGCATCACGGTGATGAAGTTGCGATTGACCGCGCAGCCGCCTAATCTTGCGAACAACTCGTTTTGCCCAGCCATGCGCCACTCGTAGCCGGCCGTGGTGCGGGTGAACACAAACCACACGATCACAAACGCCGCGGCCACAATCAGCACGCTGATGTTAATAGGGCCGAGTGTGCCTAGCCAACCCGTTGGCGCAATGGCCGCCGAGGTAGGCGAGCCGGCATTGCGATCCGCCAGTGGCCCAGCGATTAAATATGCGGTCAGCAAGTCAGCAATCGAGTTGAGCATGAGCGTGACGATGAACTCGCTCATGTTGAAGGCGCGCCGCAACACAGCGGCAATGCCCGCCCAGGCCGCGCCGCCGAGCATGGCCATGACCAGCAACACCGGCACTTGTATAGCCGGTGGCAGATCCAGCGCGAGTCCGGCGACCGTGGCGAACATCGCCCCGATCACGAGCTGGCCCGGCTGCCCCAGGTTCACCGGCCCGGACGCAAACGCGATGGAGGCCGATAACCCCGTCAAAATCAGAGGTACCGCATTTTTCAACGTGGTCGGAAACGCATTTGAATTTAGCGCCGAGAAGTCCAATAGTGCGCCGTAGGTTTCCAGCGGGTTATAACCTTGAATCGCCATGATGATCGCGCCCAACCCAAGGGCAATCACGACGCCGATCAGCGAGCTTAATATTTTTTGACGCATGACAAATGGCTGCTGGCTGCTGGTGATTGGCGATGATAGCCAACTGCTAGCTGCTAGCTGCTGTTCCCCCCTCCAACATCCACCGGCCCACCTGTTCGCGATCCGTCTCGGCTGTGGGCACATCGGCTACGACTTCACCCCGGTTGAGCACGACGACGCGGTCGGACAGTTCGAGCAACTCGCTCAGGTCGGCCGAGATGAGCAGAATGGCTTTGCCGGCAGCGCGCATCTTCAGAATCTCGTCGTGCACGGCCTCCATCGAGCCGACGTCCAGGCCACGCGTGGGTTGGTCGAGCAGGAGCAACGGCCGGTCGAGCGACAGCTCACGCCCGAGAATCACTTTTTGCTGGTTGCCGCCGGAGAGCGCGCGAAGTGGGTCGCTGGGCGTGTCCATGACCACACCAAAACGCTGGCGCAGAGCCTGGGCAAACTGACGGGCGCGGCTCCAATCCAATACCCAGCCGCTGGCGCGCACCAAATCAGGATTCAGGCGGTGATGGGTCATGATAGCGTTTTCGGTGATGGAGGCGTTGAGGCTGCCGCCCTGCCGGCCGCGATCCTGCGGCACATAGGCCAGCCACTCGCGCCGCTCCAAAATCGACTGATGCGCCACATTGTGTTGGGCGATTACGATCTCGCCCTGTGAAGCTTTAAGCAGTCCCATGATGACGTTGACCAGCTCGAACTGGCCATTGCCCTCGACGCCGGCCACGCCCACGATCTCGCCTGCGCGCACGTGCACGGTCACATTGCGCAGCCGCTCTTTGTGGTTTTCGTCGAGGACGCTCAGGCCGCGCACGGCCAGCACGATTTCGCCCGGCTGCACCGGCACCTTATGCTGCTCGAAGATCACCTCGCGGCCCACCATCATGCGGGCCAATTCGGCTTGCGATGTGGTGGCGGCATCGACCGTGCCGACCATGCGGCCCTTGCGCAGCACGCTCACTTTGCCGCTCAGTGCCAGCACTTCGTCCAGGTGATGCGAAATAAACAGAATGGTCTTGCCCTTGTCGCGCAGCCGGCGCAGTTCGTTGAAAAGCTGCGGCACCTCCTGCGGCGTTAGCACGGCCGTGGGTTCGTCCAAAATCAGCACGCTCACATCGCGATAGAGCAACTTGAGGATTTCGACCTTCTGGCGCGCGGCCACGCTGATGTCGCCGACCAGGGCATCGGGGTCGAGATTGAAGCCGAACTCGTTGATTCTGGCTTGCACGCGAGTTCGCGCGGCCTGCGTATCCAATTGACCCAACAGCCGGCCACGCCAGCCCTGTGTCGCCACCGGCTCCACGCCGAGCACGACGTTCTCCCACACCGTGTATTCGGGGATGAGCAGAATCTCCTGGTGCACCATGCCGATGCCGCCGGGGGCGGTGGCTTCGCCCTGCGCGCCAGCCATTGCGTCGCGGGTGCTGCGAAAGTTCGCCGGCTGGCCGTGATAGAGGATCTCGCCGCGGCTGGCCTGTTCACTGCCAAATAGCACCTTCATCAGCGTGCTCTTGCCAGCGCCGTTCTCGCCTACCACCGCGTGAATCTCGCCTTCTTCAAACGCAATGGACACGTCATCCAGCGCCACCACATTGGGTGGAAACACTTTGCCGATGTGGCGCATCTCGATGACTGGGGTCATGGGTTGGGTTTGCTTTAGACAGAATGCACGCGAATGGAGCGATACCTAAGCCGGCTGCGGCTGCTCCGGCGCAGTCTCTGTGGGTGTGCGCTGATAGGGTCGCCAGGTGGTCAGCAGCCAGATCAGCACGCCGACCACGCCCATGGACACGACCGTGAGCACGCCGGCCTCTGGAAAATAGGCGTTGGCCACCACACCGGCCACAATATTGGCCGTAGACGTGACGCCGGACTGCATCACCTCATCCAACGCCAGAACCCGGCCGCGCACGTAATCTGGCGTGTTCACCTGCAAGATCATGCGGCTGAACGTCCACACCATGGCTGCGCCAAAATGGCCGAAGAAAGTGCCCACCACGCCGACTAAAGGCACGGTGCTGAATCCAAAAATGGCGTAGCCTGAAATGGCAATGAACAGGCCGATGCGCACCACCCGGCCCAACGCGCGCGTGTCGGTGAGCGACACCAGCGACATCGCGATCAGCGGACTGAGCAATGCGCCCAGGCCGCGGCCGATATAAAGCCAGCTGGTGCCAATGTCACCCACTTTGTAGATATTCAACGCGTAGACGCTATACAGGCCGATGGCACCGAAGATCCATGAGAAGGCCGGCTTCACCAGGATGAACACGCGTGTGACCTGATCCTGTTTGAGATAGCGAAAGCCCTCGGTGAGGATGCGCAGCGTGCCGACGCCGAACACCACCTGGCGGCCCTCGCTGGTGCTGAAGCTGGCTTTGGTCCGCCACACGAAAAAGGCCGAGCCAAAGAACGATATTGAATTCAGCAGAAATGACACATCGCGGCCAAACAATTGGGCGGTGATGCCGCCGATGGCCGAGCCGACCATGAGCATGCTGGCAAAAGTGGACTGCGACAGGGCGTTGGCCAGCGGCAACTCCTGACGCGTCACCAGGTTGGGCAGCGCCGCCGATGATGAGGCATTGAAGAACGAGCCGCCAATGGCCATGCCGGCGGTGGCCGCATAAGCCACCCACACCATGGATGGATCTTTGACGAACAAAAAGCTCAGGGCCAGACAGCCACGGATCAGGTCCATGGTCAGCATGACTTTGCGGCGGTCGAAACGGTCGGCAATAGCGCCGCTGAGAAACAGGCCGGTGAGCGTGGCGGGCAAAATCTGGATGACCAGCACCAGGCTGGCGCTGGCGGGGTTTTTGGTGAGATCGACCAGCAGACCCAACAGCGCAACGGTGTTAAACCAGTCGCCCAGTTGGGAGATGACCTGGCCAATCCATACATTGCGCAGATTGGCGTTGCGCTGCAAGAGAACGACGTAGCCACGCGCGCCGCGCGGCAGTTCCGCCGGCGCGTCTGTGGCAGACGCATCTTCATGGGTCTGGGGCATGCGATGATTTTACGACGCGGTGTTTCAGAACGCGATGTTCGCAGCTCATGCAAATACGAACGCCAAATCTGAAACCCTTATTGATTCAGCGTGGCCGGCAGCATGGTGCGGGTGGGAATGAGGGCGTGCAATACCGTCATGGGGTCGCCCAGCAAGGCGTAGGTGCGCAGGGCATCCATGCAACAGGCCGCTTCGGAGAACAAGGTCATCAGACCTTGCTGCGCGACATCTCCCACGGTCGCGTCCATTTGCGGTGTGGCCCATAGCGCAGCGTAAGCCCCTTTTTGCAGGTATTCATGCTGGTAGGCGACGCCCCAACCGGTTGATCCCCAGGTGGCAATCGCCCCGCCATTGGGTGCGAGGACGAGCAACTCATCGATGGTGGCTGCGCTGTTGATCGACTGATGAAATGCGCCGGTCCAGCATGCCATCTCCAGGACCATGGGCAGTTTGGAGCCGTTGGTCAGCTGCGCCACATCTTTGGATTGCAACAGGTAGTTGACGGTGCTGCCGGTGATGGACGCGGTCTGGCCCAGTTGGTCGTAGTAACCATGCCCTTGAAAGTTGATGACAGCGGCACCGGCGTTAAACAGCGCCAGCGTGTTTTGGTGTGCTCGAACAGGATCTTTCTCACGCCAGGGGGTGTTGGCCGATGGCAAATACGGATCGAAGTAGGCGCGGCGCACATCGATGTTGGGAGGTTGCAAATTGACCGCGGCATCCTGATAGGCAGGGAAGTTGCCGGCGCTATCAGGTTGGCCGTTGGCTTCCTGGTAGTTGTCGGCCAGATGGCCGCTGCGCCAGTTCCACACCCCCACCGGCGCATTTTCATAGGCAATGATTTTGTTCACCATTTGGGTGAGCTCGGCGGCATTCTTGACGGGTAGGCGGCCGATCATGACGTCGGGCAGCCAATCCATCAGGGCATCGTCGCCGTTGAGTTGGGCATAGCAGGTGTCGCAGGCCGTTTCTCCCAGCCATGGGTCCACCTCGGCCAGATACGGCGGGATCAAGGTGGGGTTGTTCTGACCCAGGAAATTGCGCGGATCATTGGAGCCATCTCCCACCAGCGTGATGGCTCTCAACGCCGGATTTTGCTCGGCCATATAGCGCACAAACTGGCGGATGGCCGTGGGCGAGATCTGACCGCTGCTCCAGGTGGTGTAGATCGACTCGATCTCCACGGCCTGCACCACCAGATTTTGTGATTGACGATGGGTCAGCAGCGGCGTCAGCTGGCTGCGCAGGGCGCGCGGCACAATGTAAATCTGGCTGATGCCGCTCCAGCGTTCGTTGTCGGTGATACGAGCGCCCGAATCTGGGCTGATGGTGGGCGTAACCAAGGTGCTGCCACCGCTCACCCAATAGTGGCGCGGGCCGGCCGCGCTGTCGTAGATTTGCCCATTCTCCAGATTCGTCAGTACGACCGGTGCGGCCAAATCGGTTAAGTCATAAATCGTGGCCTGGACCGGCACGCCTTCAAGTTGATAGGCCCATGCGCCAGCAACGCCCCAGAAGTGGCCGCTTTGCCCGCCAAAACTCAGCTGCACAGGCCGCTCATAGGTCAGGAAATCCAGCAGATATTCATCGGCCACAGGCGAGACGAGTTGCAAATCCAGCGCCGGCTGGTTGTCGCTCAGTGTCAGACTGTGTGCCCAATTGCGAGCCCCTTGAAAGCCGCCACCGGCCGGGCTTTGGGCCACAACACTGCCCATGCGGGCTGTAAATGCATGCGGCATGCTCAAAGCGGTGGTGCCATATAGCGTGAGGGAGACCGGGCCAGAGGCCAGCGGCAATGATGCGGGCAGTTCGATGCGAATGCTGTTCGTGGAATGCCCCTGGGTCGGGGTGATGAGCTGACTGGTGAACCAGTGGTTGTTATCGGGGCCGCCCAATAGCGAGTCATAGCGCGCGTTGTTGTGCCATTGGCCGCGTTGAACAGCCGTGTTTCGTAGGGTGAGTGGCAGGCTGGCACCGGCAGCTTGAATAGGGCGCGTGGCCATGCGCGGTGCGGGTGTTTGCTCGGTGCCCAGCGTATACACATCGGTTGAATTCCACCGGTCGCCGGGTTCGGGGGCGTAAAAGCGAATTTCGTCGGCCGGGTTGAAGACGCCGTCCTCGAAGCCGCGGGTATCGACAGCCACATCGGCCTCCTGCCAGCGAACGTGCAGGGTGTTGGGAGCGACGCCGGCCAGATTCATGCCTACATCAGCCAGCATCTGGCCGGTGACGCGTTGAATGCCGGCTTGCGAGACGATGAGCCGCCACACGGCCTGGGTCGTCTGGGCCTGCGGCGCAACAGTTTGTGGCGTGCCTGGACCTGTGGCGGGTTGCACCATAGGGGCCTGCATCAGTTCGGCCACCCGTTGGGGTGAGAACGCGCGCACGTTGTTTAGTTGGGCTTGAATGTGGGTGGCGACTTGAATGGCACCGTTTTGGACAAACACCGGGCTGAGTGCAAGCACGACGATGGTGTGGCCGCGCAGGATGGCTTGCCGCACGATCAATACGGGCGAGCTGGGCAACTGCACCAGTTTGGCTTGCAGGTCGGCCTGGCCAGACGTGGACAGGAGTGAAGCGGCCTGGTCAACCTCAGTCGTAGCCACATTCAGCAGCGATTCCAGGGGTTGACTGTCGAGATGGTTCAATTGGACAAAGGCGGGTAGCGCGCCGGCTGAGGCCTCGGCCGTGGTGCTGTTCAGGCTCGCGTTTGTCAGCTCAACTGACCCCAGTAATTGCACCGCCACAAGCCTGGCCGGAAGTTGCACGCCGTTCATGCTGATGAGCGGCAGGCTGCTTAGGGCCGAAGCCAGTTCGTCATGAGGTTGTTTGGCTGGCTCTGAGGGAGGGGTGACCTGGTGTGCGTTCCAGGACAGGAGCAGCGAATCGGGGCCATCGTCAGACACGGAGAAAGCCGGGTTGACGGGTGATTCAAAAGCTGTTGTGTCAGGGCTGGCTGGGTTGACGACTTCCGAAGCGGCCAGGGCGACAAAAGGTTGGCTTACTCCAGACAACATGAGCCCACAAATCAATCCCACTGTCGTGAAACGAGATTTCCATTGCCTGCCAACTTGCATGATGTTTCCTACTGCAATGCGGTTCGCCGGTTGTTTGTATTTCCGCCTCAAACCGCTGATTCATGCTAGATGCCGCGAAAGGTGTTTTCATGTGGCGAAAGTTGCAATTGTGTAATACATCGAATTGATTAAAAACCATCAAAACAAAGGATTGCACGTGTTATCGCCCGCCAAAAACAAAACCGCTGCCACACAACTTGTGTGGCAGCGGTTTTGTTTTGGCGC
>JBBQST010000200.1:0-8445 GCA_038213625.1 Thermoflexales bacterium | reverse complement strand
TTGGATATGGGCAATTTTCTCCCACAGATTTTCGTAGAGATCGACGTTGGCCAGTGAGGTCATGCCGGCCTCGTCATCGCTACCCAACAGGATGGTGAGGCCGCCGCGCGCCTTCACCTGCGCCTCCAGGTCCTGCACCAGCAGGCGGCCAAGCCCCTGCTGGTGCCGGCTGGGCACCACGGCCAGCGGATGTAACTCCCACACGTGGCCATCGTATTGGGGGACGCCGCCGACCCAGCCCACGGCGATGCCGTCGTCCAGCGCAACCCGGCTGATGCGCTCCGGCACGCCCATCTCGTGGATTTCCTCCAATGCATCTTCCATCGTGTTCCATGCGTCGGGTGCCATTTCGCGAAAGGCCGTGGTCAATATTGAGGCGACTTGTGCGCAGGTGGCCGCATCATCGGCGCGTAAATCGGCAATCGTGATCATGGGGTGAATTGGCGCTTAAATCAGAAGTCATCTGCTTATGGTTTGGCAAGCGAGGGCATGAATGCGCTGAAGGCCGGCGTGGCCGTGGGCGTTGTTCCTGGCACTGGCGAAGATCGCGGTGTTGAGGACGGCGTCGGCGTTGGCGTCATGGTTTGAGAAGGAGTTGATGTTTACGTCGGCGGATAGGGCAACGATGCATATACAGACATGAAAAGCTGTTTTTGCTGATGTCATTTTTCTAAGCCGCGCACAGCCGAACTCAGACTTGCGCTTCGTCAATCTCGGCGAGCAGATCGCGGGCGATGCCATCGCCTGGTTCACTGCGCAAATGAACGGTGTGACGGCGCCATTTCCGGCGCGCATAAATCCCGATCAGCGCCACCACCGGCAGGATGACGACGAAGCCGAGATACGGCCCCAGCGGCAGCAGTGGAATGGCGCGTGCCCGATCCAGATTCAGCAGCAACACCGTCAGTGACAACCACACCGTAACCAGGTTGGGGATGGTGTCGCCACTGTGCAGCAAGTGTAGTCCCTCGCTGCGGCCACGTGTAAACGGCCACAGCAAATTGCTGCCCATGTAGCCGAGTTGATCTTCCAGCACGTGCACGGCAAAGCCCAGACCAGCCACGATGCCGGCCGTGAACCCCATCAGCCAGCCACACACCAGACCCACGCACACAGCCAGCACCAGCGAGTGCGACCAGGTGCGGTGCCACGGCAAAAACTCGATGCGTATCTTTGTGTTTGCGCCCGAGCCCACGGGTGCAAACCGCAAGGAGGGGCCGCCCAGCTCAATGATGTCCAGATTGCCGTCGTAGGTGTAGTCGAGCGGGCCGGCGTGCGCCCGGCCCGTGTCGCCGTTGAGCGTGACCACCACATCGCCCCGAGCCACATCGAAGCGAACGGCATACAACACCCAGTCGATGGTGCTGCGTTGGGTGGGGTGCAGCTGAACCACACGCGGGCCGCGCTGCGCCAGTTGCAACTGCGCGGCCAAAGCCTCGGCCAGGGCCTGCGCGCTGGGGTGGGTTTCGTCGGGGGCGATGTCGGCGTCGCGCCGCTCCAAAAAGCGGGCGAACTTGAAGTCCAGCCAGTCTGGCAGCATGGCGGTCGCGCCGCCCAGAGCGATGAGCAGGGAGCCGAGTGCGGCCTGCTCGGCGACGCCATGGACGAATGATGCGGCGACGAGTCCGGTCGCGAAATGGGCAATGCCTTTCATGCACGCGACTGTAGCAAGCAGGTGCTGCCGGCGCGCCCTGCTTTAGGCTGCGCTAGGCTGTCATGCGCCTGACAAACTCAAACTTTATCCCAGCGCTGCTGGTTAAGCCGCGTCGGCTTCGCGCTGGTAGAACTGATAGCACACGCCGGAGGGCACGATCATGTGGAACTCGCGCCGGCCCCACGCTTTGAATTCGAGCGCGCCGACTCGAACCGGCGCTGGGATGTGCTTATATTCTTCGTATAGCGCATGCTATAGGTCTTCAGATTTGCTTTTGAAATCGCGGCTGGAAGATCGTGCACGTGACACGTCAAACGTGCACGTGCACGATCCCGTCTGCCTAAGTTAGTGCTCAAAAGTAATAGCCACATTTCAAAACGTCAATTCCTTAAGTGGGTGCACCGTCCAAGGGAAGTCGTTGAGTAACCCCGTCATTCCCGCGAGCCCCCGCCTCCGCGAGGGCTCGCGGGAATGACGGCTTAAGCGATTTGCTTTGACCTACTTCGAGTTGGCATCGTTTTGAAAAGTGGCATTTACTTCTGGTCACTAACTTAGTTTGCTATCTGAGCATCTATAGCAGCCAGCCGCCCGCCACTATCTGCTAATCCCCAGCGTAAACAGCTTCACATCTTTGCCGCCGAGCTTGTGCTTGTACTCCTCGTTGCCCTGCAGAAAGTCGAAGGTGGCGCGCTGGTCGGCAATCGCCTTCTCAATCAGTCTGGCGATCAGCACCTGGCCGGGGCTGAGGTATGAGAACTTTTGTGGATCGAGGCCGGAGTTATAGACCAGCACCTGGTTTTGCCAGGTGAAGTTGAGATAGGTCGCGGCGCGGTCGCCGTCCACCTCAAGAAAGGCCAGTTGCAGGTAGCCGGCCGCCAGCATGTCTTTGGCCATGGCGCGAAAGAACGTCTCCATGCGCGGGGTCATGAAGCTGTCTTTGCTGATCATGGACGCGCGCATGAGCCGCAGAAAATCGCCGAGATCGGCGTCCAGTGTCGCTGCATCCTGTGTGTAAGTGACGGTTGAATCTTCATCGGCCTTGCGCAATTTGCGCTGAAGTTCGCGCCGCTCTTTGCCGTCCAGGGTGGCCAGATACGCCTCGAAACTATCCGGCAGCGCGATGACCGGACACACATCCTCAAACACACTGTTGGCCTTCCAGCCTTTGGCCTGTGCCAGTTCGGGCAGCAGCGTCAGCGTGGGCGAGGTCTCGGGAATATTGCACAGGCTGATGCCGGCCCACTGAGGCGAATCGGTGCCGGCCAGATAGTCCAGCACGGTGTCGAAGCATTCGCGCTCGCGGCCCTTGAGAAAGATGAAATCGAGGTAGTCGGAAACTTCCTTGCAACCCACAAACTGCACCTGGGTCGCACCCAGCGCATCCTGCTCGGCGAACAGCGGCGCAATGCCAATGAGTTCGTCGTTGTCATACATGCAGAGGATGCGCAAATCGCCATCGCCCAGTTGCCGCCACCACACCCGCTGCCACTCGCGGGTGAGGAACAAAGTGTTGGTGGCCGATTGCTGAAGCAGCGCGTTCCACTGGTCGGCGAGGGTGTCAAACGCTTCCGGCGTGGTGAGAATTTTTAGTTGCATGAGCGGGGTTGCGGGGAAGGTAGTAGCGAGTAGTCGGTAGTCAGTCGACAGTATGCGGCCAGCAGCCATCTGCCAGCCGCGTTTATTCTTCCGACTCGTTGTCCTGGATGCGCCAGATGCGGTCGGGGGCGATGAGTTTGTCGACATACAGCACGCCGTCGAGATGGTCGATCTCGTGCTGGATGGCCCTAGCCACGTGGCCCTCGGCCTCGAACTTGATGCGGTTGCCTTTGCGGTCCATGGCTTTAACGGTCACCCGCAATGGCCGTGCCACCTCGCCCTGCCAGCCGGGGATGGACAGGCAGCCCTCGGCGTGCTCGTCCTGTTCCGGGGACATCTGGCTGATCTCGGGGTTGATTAGCACATAGGTCTGGCCGCTGCCGGGCACCTTCTCGTCCAGTTCCAGCTCGACCACGGCAATGCGCTCGCTCACGCCGACCTGGGGCGCGGCCAGCCCCACGCCGTTGGCCGCGTGCATGGTCACCACCATATCGTCAATTAACTTCTGGTGATCCCGGGTTAGCTTGGCTACTTTTTTGGCTTTTTTACGCAGAACGGGGTCGCCGATCATGCGGATTTTTCGAACCGTGCTCATAATATTTCGGCCGCACTATAAACCAAGTTGTTGATTACCTTAGGTTTCTGAATCTCACGCAAAGACGCGAAGCCGCAAAGGATATTTCTTAGCGACTTTGCGGCTTTGTGTGAAAAAGCTCAGGTAATCAGTTCAGCCCTTAAAACTGCTTGCGGTCATATGGCAGCCGGTTCATTTCGTCGTAAATGGCGATCCAGTCCAGAAACTCGAGCGAGCGTTTCTTCAGCTCCTGTTCTTCCTTGGCCACTCGCAACTCGTCCAATCGTTGGGCAATATCGCGTTGAACGAGGCGGGGATTGGCCACACGATTGAACACCATGTCTGCACCCGCGCCGCCCGTCTTGATCGTGACATCGCCCATGTCGAACAACCAATCCACAAACCCTTTCTGGTCCGAGGTCACCGTTTGCACGGCCTCCATCGGCGCTTCACGTTGTTGAATGCCGCCCCAGCCAAATGGTTTGCGGTCGATATCCACGATCTTCGAGCGCATCAGCACGAACACATCGTTGCGCCAGTCTTCATACGCCCAGGCCAGCCAGAACAGCAACCCGAGTGCTGCCAGGACCGCTATGCCGATCGTAATCGGCGTCACAAATTGAGGGAACATGTAGGCGGCGACGATCACGGCCAGGTAATACAACACATTCGCCATCACCTGCAACCCCGCCGTTAATACCAACTGGGCCACATGCCGGTGATAGGTGATATTGCCTCTGCCATCGTTGTAGCGTGAATCGGGGAAGAGATAGCGGCCCAAAAAAAATGGCACTCCTGTATCCATGGCGGGTTCAGGCGCGGGAGCCGGTGCAGCCCCCCTGGCTCGGCCGTCGATGACTTTGGGCTTGGCAGGTGAGGGCAGATTGGCCGGCATTTCCTCAATACCCATGCGCGACCGCAGCATGGTGCGAATGACATCGCGCTCGCCCATGCGCTCGGCATAGGCAGCACGCTTTTGCTGCTCAAAGATTGCATTGCTGACGGCCTCGGCCTGGGGCACACTGGAGAAGAAGAGCTTGCCGAACGCCCCGGCATTGGATGTTTCGATACTGATGTCGGCCATGTCGATCATCAAAACCGTGTTGGCAAACTGGTCGCGCCGCACGGTCACGTTCTGAATGCGGGCGATGGGAATCTCGCTGCGGCGATCCTCAAAAAACAGCACCTTCTCGCGGTGCACGACACGGCGATTGGTCACGGCGTAATAATCGTCATACCAGTTGTTGGCCCGCCAAAGTGCCCACACCAGCGCAAAAACAAGCACCGGCACCGCTGCCATCGGGAATGACCAACCCGATGTCAATGCCTGCACCGGCGGCAGCCATAGACCCAACACGACCAATAGTAAAAACGCAATCGGCCGCATCGCCATCAACAACACCCATGGGTGTTTTTTGCGGAATTCGATGACGACTTCGCCGGCGTCTTCCCAGCCAAAGTAGCGCACGGCCCAGAATGGCCGCACGCCATCGGGTGGAATGAGTTTGGCCGCCAGTTCTGGCTGCGCAGCCAGCAATGCCTTAAAGCGGTCATGCGGCACCACCCACACATGCAGCTCCGATGTCAGCGCCTCAACGGTTTCCTCATCACTGTCACTGCCGGCTACAAATGCATTGAGGTTGAAAATATCGCCAGAGCCATAGGTGCGGACCACATCGTCCACACGCTTGTTGCCTGGCACGCGCGAGGCCGCCCGGCCGCTGCGAACCATATACAAATCCAATTCGGCTTCCTTCTGGATGGAAATAATGGTGGTGCCGCGACGAAACTCGCGCGTGGTCAGCAGTGATGCCACCAGTCGCCATTCCGGCTCATTCAAATTGGCAAACAGCGGCAATCTGCGCAACGTATCGATGCCTTGTTGCGCGGCAGAAAGCTTTGCGGATTTGACCTGGGCTTCCATGGGAAGATTTTGAGAGATCAGAAGTCAGAAGTCAGAAGTCAGATATCAGAATTTGAGTTTCTAAAGTCTGTCTCCTGACATCTGACATATGACATCTGCTCTCTGAAGTCTGCTATCTGTTTCGAGCTCGAAAAGATTCTAGCAGGATTCGCGCGGCAAAGCGTGGCAATGCCAGTTGTCGCCGCCAGCGCTGAGGCTGTTGTAGCAGACGGTGAAACCACTCCAGGCCGGCGCGCTGCATCCACTCCGGCGCGCGCTGCTGTCGGCCGGTCACAAAATCCAATGCACCGCCCACGCCCATGCCGACCAGCCCCGGACAGGGTTGCGAGCCTGAGGGGGATTGGCTGTCCTGGCTTGCATGGGCCGGCATCACGAGGGGCAAATTGCGGGTCAGCCACTGATCCTGCGCCGGCGCGCCATAGGCCACAAACAACAGGCGCGGCGCGGCTTTGCGCACCTTGCGCACAATCTCCATCTCGTCCTCGATGCGCGGCGAACCGGCATGCGCCCCCGCCACTTTGAGGCCGGGATATTTATAGGCCAGCAGGGCAGCGGCATACTCGGCGACGCCGGGTGCCGCGCCCAAAAAGAACACCGGCCAGTGATTTCGGGCGGCCAGCGCGCACAGTTGTTGCATCAGATCGATCCCGGCCACCCGCTCGCGCAATGGCCGGCCCAACCGGCGGGCCGCCCACAACACGCCAATGCCGTCGGGCACATTCAGCGCCGTGTTCGACAACGTCTCTCGAAATTGGACCTGGGTCTGGGCTGTCATGATGAACTCGGGGTTCACCGTGGCAATCTGATGTACACCCCCCTGCCGGATCCATTCGGCCACCTGCGCGCACACCTCGGCCGTGGTCACATCATCCACCCGCACGCCCAGCAAATGCAATGGCTCGCGCATGGCTGTGTCGGCCTCGTGCATGTTTGGCCCGGCTTCGTGCGCGTCGGGCACGGCTTCGTGCACCATTACTTGCGCCACTCCTGCGCCACCTGCTCAAGTTGCGCCAGGACCCGTTGCGCCGAATTGCTCCACGAGAAGCGCTTGGTGTTCTCGGTGCCGTGGCGGATCAGGTCGGCCCGCAGCGTCGGGTCGAGCAGGATGCGTTGCAGCGCGGCGGCGATGGATTGCTCATCCAGCGGGTTAAACCACAGTGCGCCCGCGCCGGCTACCTCTGGCAGCGACGAGGTTTGGCTGCACAACACCACCGTGCCGGCCGATTGCGCCTCCAGCACCGGCAGGCCAAACCCCTCATACAGCGAGGGAAACACATAGGCAAATGCACTGTGCATGAGCGCGCTTTTCTCGACATCGGAGATATAACCGGTGAAACGCACCCTGTTTTGAATGCCCAGCGATTGAGCCACGGCCGGCAAATCCTCGCGGCCCCAGCCTGGTGCGCCGGCCAGCACCAGCAGCGGATCGTGCAGGGTAAACCGGGCCGTGTTCACCGGCCCACTCACCTTCCACGAGTTGCGCAGTTGTGCAAACGCCATGAGCAACCGGCGCAGATTTTTGCGGGGTTGCAGCGTGCCGACGTGCAGAAAGAACGGCTGCTGCATGGGCAGGTCAAACTTCTGCCGCACCTGTGCGCACTCGGGTTCGCTCACGGGCGGCAGCGGCAGCACCCCTTCGTGCGTCACCACAATTTTGGCCGCGTCGGCGTGATAGAGGCGCATCAGGTCCTGGCGGCTGGCCTCAGACACTGCGGCCAGCCCATCCGCAAACCGCGCTGCAAAGCCGGTGGTGAGGTCGAGGTAGACGCGTTGTTTGAAAGGATGCGTGTCGGGAAAGAGGCGGTAGCCCAGATCGTGCACGCCCACCACCACCGGGACCGGCTTGCGAAAGGCGTGCCGAAACGGCATCACATGCGAGGGAATGAACAGGACATCGGGGGGCCGCTGCTCGATCTCGCGGACCAGCCCCACATGCGTCCACAGCCGCTGCTGCGCAATGTGAACGAGTTCGACCGAGCGGCCTGCAAAGGCCGTGTGCGCAGCCTCATCGACGGGATCGCGCAGATAAAGCCGATAGTGATGCTGCGGTGCCACCTGCAACACGGCGCGAATGATCTCGCGAGCGTAGCGCTCGGTGCCGGTCGGGTGTGCGCGGGTGGCACGGCTGGCGTCGATGCCGATGATCACGGCGCCATTATCCGTGGAGAAGGATGATTTAATCTAATATGCGAAAGGCATCTGTCATCAGCTTGCCAAAGCTCATTTCCTTATTTCATTTCACATGTGTGGGGAACACCGCTGTGGAGCTTGAAGGAGACGGCGCGCACTCGGTTCATCCCCACACGCGTGGGGAACACATCCAGTCACCAGCGTCGCCGTGCAGTTGCCGCGGTTCATCCCAACACGCGTGGGGAACACTGCCTGAAGGTCGGCCACGCTTGCGCCCTGCACGGTTCATCCCCACACGCGTGGGGAACACCACACGATTTCGTCATTCGCCGTCTGCCACACCGGTTCATCCCCACACGCGTGGGGAACACTTGCTGTGGAACGTCTGGCCGAACACGGTGGTCGGTTCATCCCCACACGCGTGGGGAACACATCACCAACGGCTCGACGGGCCTGTTCCTTGACGGTTCATCCCCACACGCGTGGGGAACACAGCGGCGATTTGCGCGATGACGAGTGGGGAAACGGTTCATCCCCACACGCGTGGGGAACACCGTTTTCCCCCAC
>JBBQST010000199.1:0-8474 GCA_038213625.1 Thermoflexales bacterium | reverse complement strand
GACCAAGAGCAAAAGCATGGGCGTGCCGCGCGATGCGTTGCCGGCCCGTAGCCAGACCGTGACCTGGCAGGTGCAGGTGCGGCAAGTGGTTGCGGGTGAAGCCGGAAACAGCGCACTCACTTACAAAGATAGCAGCCCGCCCAGTGCAGCCTGGTCGTTCCGCTGGCCGTAATATCTTCAGGCCAACAAGATCCGGGTTGGCGTGGGCATGGGTGTAAGCTAGCGCCACTATGACCAGCAGCTCCTCCAGCAAATCGATTCAACTCAAAACCGAACTGCCCGGCCCCAAGAGCCGTGAACTGATCGCCCGGCGCGAGGCCAGCATGCCGGCTGGCTATGCCAAGAGCACCAACATCGCCATTAAACGTGCCCACGGCGCACTGGTCGAAGACCTCGACGGCAACGTGCTGCTGGATTTCACCGGCGGCATCGGCGTGCTGAATGTCGGGCACACGCCGCAGGAAGTGGTCGAGGCGATTCGTGCACAGGCCGAGGAGTTGATCCACATTTGCGGGTTGGTGGCCACGGCCGAGCCGCATGTGCAACTGGCCGAGAAGCTCAATTCCATTGTGCCGATCAGTGGCGCGAAGAAGGCCATGATCAGCAACAGCGGCGCGGAGGCGGTCGAGGTGGCGATTCAGGTGGCACGGGCGGCGACGGGCCGGCAAGCCATTCTCAGCTTCGAGGGCGCGTATCACGGCCGCACGCTGCTGACCCAATCGCTGACCAGCAAATATGCGTTGTTCAAGAAAAACTTTGGGCCATTTATGCCCGAGATTTACCGCGTGCCGTTTCCCTATTTATATCGCATCGGCACCGGCGGGGTGGGCGTGGCCTCGCAAGGGCCGACGGCCGTGGCGCTGAGCGATGAGCAAAAGCTGGAGCTGGTGTGGGAGGCGTTCGAGCGCGCGTTGGTGGCGCAGGTGATGCCCGAAGCCGTTGCCGCCGTCATCATCGAGCCGGTGTTGGGTGAGGGCGGTTTTATTCCGGTGCCAAAAGAATTTATGCGCCGGCTGCGCGAGACGTGCAGCAAATTTGGCATCCTGTTGATCGCGGATGAGATTCAGGCCGGCATGGCCCGCACCGGCAAATTATTTTCCATCGAGCACATGGGGGTCGAACCCGACATTGTGGTGATGGCCAAGAGCATGGGCGGCGGCATGCCGGTGGCGGCCACAGTGGGCAAGGCCGAACTGATGGACAAGGTGCATCCGGGCGGCATCGGCGGCACCTACAGCGGCAATCCCATCGCCTGCGCCGCCGCGCTCAAGGCCATCGAAATTATCGAGCGTGATGATTTGTGCGGCCGTGCGACGCATCTCGGCGGCATCGCCTGCGAGCGCATGAAAGCGATGCAGGCCAGGTATGAGATCGTGGGTGATGTGCGCGGCCTGGGCTCGATGTTGGCCATGGAGTTTGTGGCGAACCGGCAGACGAAGGTGCCGCTGGAGATGGCGAGGACACTCAAGATCGTGCAGGACTGCGCCAGCCACGGCGTGCTCATGATCCGCTGCGGCCTGTATTCCAACGGCATTCGTTTCCTGTATCCACTCGTCATCACCGAAGACCAATTGCACGAAGGGTTGGATGTGGTTGAGGCCGCGATTGCGAGCGTGGCGTGACCGCTCTCGGAATGGAGGCTTCAGCCGACTACCCGAGCCCGTCTTCGGGCCAGAGTCGGCTGAAGCCTCCATTCCACTGCAAAGGCGAGTCAGTTCAACCGCAACACATACGGCTTGAACAACGGCGGTGCCGTGGCGAAGAAGTTGTAGGCCAGCAGGTAATACAAGCCAGTCGTCGTTGGCACAAACACAATTTGCTCGGTTCGCGCGCCGGAGAAATTGGATTGAGCCACCTGCGCATAGCCGGGTGCGCTGCCATAGAGATAGAGATCGAGATCGGCCCCGTTGGCTTCGAGCGTGAACGTGTAGCGCTTGCCGCTGGTGAGCGTGAGCGCGTAGAAGTCCCGCGAATCGGTCTCGGTGAGGGTGCCGCGAATCAGGGTTTGGCTGACTGGGATGGTGCTGGCCTGGGCAAAAGCATTGTTAGGCTCATAGCAATCCAGGGCGGCCGTGTCGCAAGGCGCATTCAGCAGCGCGATGGGCAGGTAGGCCAGCCCCAACACGCGCAGCACAAAGGACGTTTTGGCCGTGGCTGTGCCGTCGCTGACCGTGAGCGTGATGCTGGTGGTGCCGCGCTGGCCCAGCGTAGGCGTGATTGCCACGCTGCGATTGACGC
The DNA here is from genome assembly GCA_038213625.1 of Thermoflexales bacterium. Classification (GTDB taxonomy): domain Bacteria; phylum Chloroflexota; class Anaerolineae; order J036; family Brachytrichaceae; genus JANMVQ01. Next base: position 6,236 of record JBBQST010000199.1, on the reverse strand, counting down.
CGCTGCCGGCAAGGCCAATGTTGCTGAGTGGCACCAATACCGGTTGAGACGTGGCGGCCAAGACGGTTAAGCTGATAGGCGTGTCATCCACATCCTGCACCTGAAAAGCCAGGGGGCCGACTGCTTTGCCGGTGCTGGTTTGCGTGGCAATGCTGGAAATGGTGGGCGGGTCGTTCACGGCCGTGACGCTCAGCATAAACACCTGGCTGGTTTCGGCACTGCCGTCGCCGGCCGTCAGGGTGATTTGGGTGGTGCCATTTTGATTTGCGGCCGGCATCATCAGCAAAGCGTGCGTGGCATTGGTGTTCACAATCGAAATGTTGGCTGAAGGCAGCAGCGCCGGGTTTGACGAGGTGGCGCTGATTTGGAGTGACGCGGCCGGTGACTCCGCATCACTCAGCGTAAAGGTGATGGGGCCGGCCGGCGTGTCTTCCGGGGTGGTTTGATCAGTGATCCTGGACAGGATTGGCGCGTCGTTGACGGGCGAAACGGTGAGCATGAACGTGGTCAATGCAGATGCACTGCCATCGGTCACAGTCACGGTGATGAGGCTAGATCCGGATTGATTGGCCGCTGGAGCCACACGTAGGGTGCGAGCGGTGCCCGCCCCACCAAAGATCACTTTGCCGGATGGAACCAACGCGAGATTGCTACTGGTGCCGCTGAGCGACAGCGCGTTCACATCCGTATCCACATCACTGACCGTGAAGCCGATTGCGTTGGTGGTCACATCCTCCTGCGTGGCCTGGTTGGAGATGGCCGAGATGACCGGCGCGTCATTGACCGGGTTCACTGTGATATCGAAGTCGGTGAAGGTGGAGGCGCTGCCGTCGCTGACGATGATGAGCACCTTGGCGGTGCCGTTTAGGTTGGGCGGCGGCGTAATCGTGACGGTTCGATTGCTGCCGCTGCCGCCCAACAAAATGCTAGCGAGCGGGATCAGCGTGCCGTTGCTGGAGCTACCCGACATCGATAGTTGATCTGCGGGCGTGTCGAAGTCGGTCAGGGTAAAGCTGAGTGGGCCGGTGGTGCCATCCTCATTGATCACCTGATCGGCAATAGGTGAAATGACGGGTGGAAACACATCGACCCGCTGTGGCATCGCCGGCGGCGGCGTCGCTGACGGCGGCGTCACATTCTGGGCCGTGGCCGCGCGCATGGGCGCCAGCGCCAGACAGGCAGTGATGAATACGATGGCAATCAGCCAGTGGATGCATGCAGCGCCATTACGGGCATGGCCTGGCTTCGGCTTCGGGTTGAGCAATGCCGAAGCCGCACACACCTGGGCGCGGCGAGTTTTCCTCATCTTCAATCGTCCTCCTCGGTTTATTGGGCCGCAGCCAACCAGGTCAGTATAGGTGGCCGGGTTGTGAAGTTGTGAAGCGGGCCAAAACCGCAGTGTTAGAATTCACCAAAGTGAATAACGGCTAGAAGTGTTGAACTTGCTAGCCGTTTGTTGTTTCCAACACGACTACGCGGCTATAAAGCCACTTGATTGCACAATTTGCACCAAAAGAAATTTAACGAACGGAGGTGTCTCAACACACACGAGATGAACGAACTGACTCAACATTTTGACTACCTAATCCGTGAGGATCGTCGATCAACCCATACGCCTCATGCGGGGCAGAACTGCCTGGTGGCTGCCACGGAACACGCCGTGGAACAGCAGGAGTTGCCTGCATAGGGCACTAATTTAGCAGCGGAGCCGCCGAGGTTTGGTGATGTTGGCGGTGGCTCGGCCGAGGAGGCATTTTGAGTACGCAATTGGACAAAACCAGGAACGTAACTGCAAATGAGATCATTATCACGAACACGAAAGTTGAGCACGCGAAGTATTGCCATGCGCTACAGCAGACCTGCTTCCCGACGCTTGTGCCGGCAGAGTGGATTACCGAAGCGCAGATTCTGAACCACCTCCGGTTGTTCCCCGAAGGCCAGTTTGTGGCCATTGATCAGGGTAGCGGCAACGTCATCGGCATGACCGCCGGTTTCCGCACCCACTTCGATTTCGCCCACACCCACGGGCATACGTATCTCGAATTCACCAGCCAGTGCTGGTTCACCAGGCACAACCCGCGCGGCAGCTACTACTACGGTGCCGACATGAGTGTGCACCCCGACTATCGCGGCCTCGGCATTGCCCGCAAATTTCACGATGCGCGCAAGGCCATGTGCAAACGGCTGGGCTTAAAAGGGCAGGTGGTGTGCGGGATGATGCCGGGCTATGCCGAGCACAAGCACGTCATGAAACCCGACCGCTATGTGCATGGGGTGATTGCCGGCCGTCTGTACGACAGCACCCTAACCACCCAACTGCGCAATGATTTTCGCGCGCATAAGCTGATTGCAGGCTATGTGCAGGATGTGCCGACGGATGGGTGGGCCGTGCTGCTGGAGTGGCCCAACCCCGATTACGTGCACTATCAGTTGCCGCAGCCGTATGCGGGGTTTGCGTCGTGGCCGGGGGTGGAGAAGGGGATTTAGCGTTTGGCGGTTGGCTGCTGGCACGAATGATTTGAGCCAGCAGCCAGCCGCCTCTCATACACAGGCTGTCTGGCCCTTACCGGGTTAGAGTAAAGCGATCACTTCACAACCCAAAGTGCTTTCCCAGTAATTCTGATAAGCACTAACCATGACGGCAGACCGGGCGCGAGTCCCGGCCGTAAACTTGACCTTAAACGGTTGCTGAGGGATGGAAAGAAGCTGCTCAAAAACGGCTCGGTCAGTCGAATCAGATGGCAGATTAAGCGGAATAATCTCTCGTTCGCGAAGTCGGTTGAAATCGTCATCGGTCAGTTCCCAAACCATCTCACTGCTGATCAACGGCCCGTCTAAAATTTCGGTCACAGAAGGCTCCGCCGGCGACACAAGGGGTGGATAAGCTTTGTGCCAGGCCGGTTTCCAACGAATGGTTTCCAAAACCTTCTGAATATGCAGAAGAAACTTCTGTTCCATAAAGTCTATTTGAACCAAATTCACAAGAACAGTCGCTTCGGGTGAGTCTGCACGCATTCCATTGATCATGCGCATACGGAATGGTGGAGGCCCAACGCGCTGGATACGAGTCTCCCAGTAATTCGTTAGATCGCGATATTCGATTTTCTTGGAGCCAGCAATAATTCGCGATAGCCATTCGCGTTGAATGTTGACGGTCAGCGTATTGAGTTGCGTTGTTGAAGCAGGGGTGAGCGATGGCGATGAGTGTGACATTTGTGTATCCAGTGTAGCCGCAGTTGCCCTCTCGTGCATCCTTTGCTAGAATCCGAACACTAAAGACGAAGATCAAGACGAGTACGCTCACATCAATGGCGCAGAGAGCTGCTAGCAGGTGGGAATGCAGTGCATGCGATGGAGCCGAATGGACTTGGTAGTTGTGAACTGAAACGCGGAGTTTTTAGTTCTTAGTCGTTAGTTTTTAGTCACAGAAGCTGAACATCTTGCTTCTGTCACTAATGACTAAAAACTAATTACTAACAACTCCCCGAAGTAGGGAATCCGGAGCCAGCACCGTTACAAGCTGGAGCGGATGATTGTCCGCGTGTAAGGTAGTGACGGCCGTGTTTTTAGGGCCGGCGCTACAAAACAAGGGTGGCACCACGAGCAAAACGCCTCTCGTCCCTGTTGGGATGGGAGGCGTTTTTTGTTTGGTTGTTAGTGATTAGTTGTTAGTGGTTAGTTACAAACGCGGAATGCTTCAGACTCTGTAAATAACCACTAACAACTAATCACTAACCACTCCTACGGTGGTGATGGTGCAAAAATTAACATTTAAACCAACCCTTGAAGAAGTTCGCGAGTTGAGCAAACGCGGCAACCTTATACCTGTGTATGCCGAGTTGCCGACCGATCTGGATACGCCGGTGTCGCTGTTCCTGAAGTTGAGCGGCACCGAGCCGTGCTTCCTGCTGGAGAGCGTTGAAGGCGGCGAACGCATTGCGCGCTATTCGTTCCTGGGCGTGCGCATGAAGGAGGCGTTTGTGTTGCGCGGCGACACGCTCTCGCGGCACACCCTCACGGCCGATGGCTTGCGCATCGAGCCCATCGCGATCCCGCAGCCCAAGCTCGATCCACTCGAAGGGCCGCGCAAGGGCGATGTGCTGGACGCGTTGCGGACTGAGATGGAGCGCTACAAGTTTGTGCCGGTGCCGGGCCTGCCGCGCTTCTGCGGCGGCCTGGTCGGCTACACCGGTTACGACGTAGTGCGCCAGTTCGAGCACTTGCCCGACACGGCTAAAGAGGTGCTTGGCATTCCCGAGGCCGTCTACATGTTGTCGGATACGCTGTGCGTGTTCGACCACGCCAAGCATCGGCTGCTGGTGATTGCGAATGCGTTTCTCGGAGACGGGGCGGCGGAGGATGGGAGACGGGAGACGGGAGACGGCATCATTCCCGTCTCCCGTCTCCCGTCTTCCGTCTCCGCCGCTTACGCTGACGCCGTCACACGAATCGAGGCAATTGTGGCGCGGCTGGAGTCGCCACTGGATCCACTGACGCCTGACTCAGCGGCCCAGCAAACACCTACAACCTCCAACAAGTCTCAACCCGAATATGAAGCGGCCGTGCGCAAGGCGTTGGACTACATCGGCGCAGGTGACACCTTTCAGATTCAAGTGTCGCGCCGGCTCACCCGCCGGACCAAGGCGCATCCTTTCGCGATTTACCGCAGCCTGCGTCGCATCAATCCCTCGCCGTGGATGTTCTACTTCAACTTTGATGGCTTGTTCGAGGTGAAAGGCGGCAACGGCCCGCTGCGTATCATCGGCGCGTCACCCGAGCTGCATGCGCGCTACGAGAACAACATTGCCACCGTGCGGCCCATTGCCGGCACGCGCCGCCGTGGCCAGACGGATGAAGAAGACGCCGCCCTGCGCGAGGAGTTGCTGAGCGACCCGAAGGAGCGCGCCGAGCACGTGATGTTGATCGACCTCGGCCGCAATGATGTGGGCCGGATCGCCAAATTCGGCAGTGTGCACGTGCCCGATCTCATGGTCATCGAAAGCTACTCGCACGTCATGCACATCGTGAGCGAGGTGCAGGGCAAAGTGCGCGACGGCCTCGATATGTTCGATGTGTTGCGCGCCACGTTTCCGGCCGGCACCCTCACCGGCGCGCCCAAAGTGCGCACCATGGAGATCATCGAGGAGTTGGAGGGCGAGCGGCGCGGCGTGTATGGCGGGGCCGTGGGCTACTTCTCGTTCAACGGCCAGATGGACACCTGCATTGCCATTCGCACGCTGGTCATGATCGGCGACACCTGCTATTTGCAAGCCGCCGGCGGCATCGTCGCCGACAGCACGCCGGCAGGCGAATTCGAAGAAACCGCCAACAAACTGCGCGCCGTGCAGCTGGCGATTGATGAGACGGAAAGACAGTAGGGGAGTTGTTAGTTGTTAGTAATTAGTGGTTAGTAAAGAGTCGGAGCAGATGTGTGCAGCCAATGACTTCTTACTAACTACTAAAAACTAATCACTAATAACTAACAACTAATGACTAACAACTCAAATGATCGCAGTCATAGACAATTACGATTCCTTCACCTATAACCTGGTGCAATATTTTGGCGAGCTGATGATGGAGATGGGTATGAATGCCGACGAGAATTTGCGCGTGTTCCGCAACGATCAGGTGACGATTGATGAGCTGAAGGCGATGCCGCTCTCGGCCATCGTCATCTCGCCAGGGCCGGGCACGCCGACGGAGGACAGCGGCATCAGCAATGATGTGTTGCGCGCGTTCAGCGGCCAGGTGCCGATTTTGGGCGTGTGCCTGGGCCAGCAGTGCATGGGCGTGGTGTTTGGCGGCAACGTCATTCGCGCGCCGCGCCTCATGCACGGCAAGACCAGCCTGGTGCATCACGACGGCAAAGACTTGTTCGCCGGCCTGCCCAACCCCTTCGAGGCCACCCGCTATCATTCGCTCATTGTCGAGGAGCCGCTGCCCGAAGCCCTGATCAAAACCGCCCACACCGACGACGGCGAGCTCATGGGCGTGCGCCACAAGACGCATCAAACCTTCGGCGTGCAGTTTCACCCTGAAAGCATTCTGACCCGCCACGGCAAACACATCATCAAGAATTTCCTTGAGATGCTTGATTCTCTAGTTTTCGCTAAGTAAGGAAAGTTTGAAGGCGCGCAGCGGCCAAGGCAGGGTGAAAGCCAACGGGCAAGTGAAGGGTTTTGGAATTCTTTTTGCGAAGTTGGGCAGGGAGTGGGAAATCGGACAAAGCAACTTTG
>JBBQST010000198.1:0-8555 GCA_038213625.1 Thermoflexales bacterium | reverse complement strand
GGGTCTCGCACCACAGCAGCCGCGTGTTGGGCTGGAGGGCGCGCTCGACGGCCGCAAAGTCGGTCATATCCACGTGGCTGATCTGCAAGCCCCAGCGCGTAAAAATATCCCGCGTGACAAAGCGCACATTGCTGTAGAGATCGTCCGGCAGGATGACGTGGTCGCCGGGGTTTAGGGCCTGCAACAGTGCGCTGGCCGCGGCCATGCCCGAGGCAAAGGCCAGCCCCACCTCGCCGCCTTCAAGTGTCGCGATGGCGCGTTCGAGGCTGTTGCGGTTGGGATTCGATGATCGCGTGTAGATGAAGGCGTCGTCGGGCAGGCTGCCATCGGCGGGCCGCTCGAAGGTGGTGGCCAGGGTGATGGAGGGGGTAACTGCGCCGGTGCCGGGCTCGATCTCGCGGCCGGCGTGCACGGCCAGGGTTTCGATGTGGATCATAGATTTGATGTGCCGTTATGCATTTCCTCTAAAATTTGTTCAACCACTTTTTTGAGCGGCGAAATATCCTCGGTGACAGTCTTCCAAACCACACGTAGGTTGACTCCAAAATAGTGGTGGATGAGTTTATCTCTCATTCGAGCGATAGCCCGCCAAGGCGTTTCTGGATATTGCTCGCGCAATGCTTTGGGCACTTGCTTTACAGCTTCACCAATAATCTCCAATGCGCGTATCGTCGCGTAAGCCCGCATCTCGTCGGCAAGAAAACCGTCAAAGTCAATGCCTGCGGTAAATGCCTCCACCTTTGCAGCGTTCTCAACAATATCGCGCAAATAGTCTGTTGGGTCGGACGGCACTTTCATAGGCGCACGACCTCTTTCAAAATTCGTTTGCCGATATTGGGTTTCAACCCATCTTCCATCACCAAATCAATCTCAAGTCCAGTTAATTCGCTAATCCGATCTTCAAGACGAATGAATTGGGTCAGGGAGGGTAACTCGTCAAAATCCACCAAGACATCCAGATCACTGTCTTCACGCTGTTCACCCCGGACATAGGAGCCGAACAACCCCAGCGACTTCACGCTGAACTGCGTTTGCAATTCAGGCAAATGACTTTGCAGGATTTTGGCGTAGTAGCTGAGACTGGGATTCACGGTGAACGAAGTATAGAGGCTTGCAGCCATCGATGGGCCGCTCGAAGGGGGTGACGGCGCCGGTACCGGCCTCAATCTCGCGGCTGAGGCGCACGCCGGCGTTTCGATTTTCGTCATGGACGTATCGTAACGGCTTCGGTGCGTGGTGGAGCATGTGCACATCTTGTGCAAATAGCATTTCAGCGATACAGCGCATACCAGAAATATCCGTTTGCATCTGGCTTGGGAAATGTCTTCACAAAGCCAACCTTCTCCAGAAGTTTGCGGCTTGCAGGGTTCTTTTCAGACACAAGCCCGACAAACCGTCTGACTTGCGCCAGTTTTGTATGGCTTATCGCCGATCTCATTACAGCTTCTGCTATCCCATCTCGACGTCGGTCCGGGCTGACGGAAATGTTTAGTCCAGCTTCAGTTGTTGAACCATCTCGCACCACCTGCAAAAGGCATACCAGTTTGTCTTTCTCACGAATCGCCCAATTAATGCATTTACTTTCGTCCTGATCTCCTACAAATACTTCGTAGTTATCATCTACTGGACCAAGCTCGGCTTGCATTTGAGGGTCTGAAAACCATTTTTGGTAGTCAGCGAAATCCTGTTCGGTAAACGGCTCAAAGGTTACTTCCATCATCGTGCCATCGAGCATGGAAAAACAAAACAGCACGACGATTATGCAATCGCCGTGCTGTTTTGCGGCTAGTTGCTCAACGTCGCATTGACGGTGATGTTCGGCACCGAGGCCAAGGCCTTGCTGATGGGGCATTGCTCTTTGGCCACTTTCACCAGCTCATCAAACTTGGCCTGGTCGATGTTCGGCACTACGGCCACCGTGGTCAGCTCGATGCCGGTGACGGTGGGGCCGTCGCCCAGGGTCACTTTGGCGTCGGTGCTGACGCTGGTCGGCGGTGTGCCATTGGCCGTCAGTTTGGCCGACAGGAACATGCTGAAGCAGCCGGCATGCGCCGCGCCGATCAGTTCTTCGGGGTTCGTGCCCTTGCCATCGGCAAAGCGCGAGGCCCAGGTGAACGGGCCGCTGAGTGCGCCGCTGCCGACGCTCATGTTGCCGCTGCCCTCTTTCAGTGTGCCTTTCCATTCTGCTTTTGCAGTTGCAGTTGACATATGTGTTTGCTCCTTAAATCACTGGCTTGAATAAGATGCGCAAATTCTAACTGACGTGGCCGGCCATTCGATGCGTTCTGAGTTCACGGTTGCGGTCGCTGCTGCGGTCGCTGCTGCGAGTGTTATAAGAGCACATGCAAACATCGACTCCAGTTCCATCGACAAGCCGACTCGTGCAATTTCTAAAAGCCGTCCTGCGTTTCCCCCTCACCCGCATCGTGCTGGCCTTTGTGATCATCGGCATCGTGTCGGGGGTTGTGAGCTGGGTGCTGGCAAGGGTGAATGTGGCCGATGCGTTGGCCCCGTTGCCGGTGGCCGTCGGCATCCTCGCCGCGCTGGCAGGTTATGCGTTGTTTGTGCGGTTGATCGAGCGCCGGCCCGTCTCCGAGCTGTCGCTGCGGCACAGCGGCGAATTGCTCACCGGCACGCTCTTTGGAACGGTGTTGTTCAGCCTGGTGGTGGCCGTGCTGTGGGCCGTGGGCTCGTATCAGGTGCTCGGCAGCAACCCGTGGCAGGTCATGCTCTCGGCCCTGTGGATCGGGCTGGTGCCAGGCTTCACCGAGGAGATCATCTTTCGCGGCGTGCTGTATCGCATCCTCGAAGAGAGCCTCGGCACCTGGATTTCGCTCATTCTCACCTCGCTGTTCTTTGGCTTTGCCCATGCAGCCAACCCCGGCGCAACACCGTTCAGCTCGATTGCAATTGCGCTGGAGGCCGGCACCATGCTGGGCATGGCTTACACGGCCACCCGCCGGCTATGGCTGCCCATCGGCATTCACTTCGCCTGGAACTTTGTTCAGGGCGGCGTGTTTGGCATCAAAGTGTCTGGCCTCGATGTCACTGGCTGGCTCATCTCGCGGCTGGTGGGGCCGGAGTTGATCTCGGGCGGCAACTTTGGGGCCGAGGCGTCGGTGGTCGCGCTGGGGTTGTGCTTGCTGGCCTTTGCGCTGCTCACGGCTCTCGCAGTTCGGCGTGGACACATTGTGAAGCCGTTTTGGAGCCGCCGACTGAAGATTGAAGAGTCTAGACTCTAGAGTCTTCAATCTTCAATCGGCCATCCTTCAACTCCCACACCTGGCCACCGAAGCGCTCGATGAACCAGCGGTCGTGCGACACGGCCAGGATCGGGCCATCGAACTCGCGCAGGGCGGTCTCGAACTTCTCCATCACATCGAAGCTGATGTGGTTGGTCGGCTCGTCGAGCATCAGCAGGTTGGCCCGCTCGGCGATGAGTTTGAGCAGTTGCAACTTGCGCCGCTGGCCGACGCTGAGCGTGTGCACGGGCTTGCTGGCATCCTCATACGTCAGCAGGAAGAAGCGAAAGAACTCGGCCCGCAAAGTCTCCTCGTCGCCGACCAGCCCTTCGCGCCACCAGTCAAACGCCGTCTGTTGAGGCGGTGCCGCGTCCAGCGTGGTTTGCTCCTGGTCCAGATAGCCCACCTGCGCGGCCCGTGCCAGGGTCACGGCTCCCGCATCTGCTGGCTCTGACCCGGCGATGATGCGCAGCAGCGTGCTTTTGCCACACCCGTTGGGGCCGGTGATGACGACGCGATCGGTCGATTTCAACTCGAAGCTGATGCCGTCCAGAATGACGCGCCGGCCGGTTTCGGTGGGAAATGACTTGCGCAGGTTCTCGACCCGCAGCGGCGTCTTGCCCTCCAGTTCGGCCGGATTAAATTCGGGCGAGATGCGAATCTCATCGGGTGGCTTGGGAATGGGGTTCTCCTCGATGCGCGCGAGGCGCTCCTCAGCATTACGCACCCGCCGCGAGGTGGCCACGGCCGTGCGACCCTTGAAGAAACCTTTGGCAAATTTGTCGCCGGCCGCCTTGCCGCCGCCCTTCCAGAAGTCGCCGTAGTGCACGTCGGCCCGCACCTGTTTGCGCAGCTCCTTCAGCTCCTCCTGTTGCTCCGCGTAGTTCTCGATCCACTGGGCGCGGTTGGCCGCGCGCGCGATCAAGTAGGCATCGTAGTTGCCGGTGTAGGTCTTCAGTTCACGGGTGTATTCGTCGATCTCGAGAATCACCTCGACCGTGTTGTTCAAAAACTGCCGGTCGTGCGACACGGCCAGCACGGCATTTTGCCGCCCATTTGTGCCTCGATTTTTGAGATAGCTTTCCAACCAGCCAAGTGCCTGAAAATCGAGATGATTGGTCGGCTCGTCCAGCAGCAGCAGATCCGGCGTGCGCAACAGCAAGGCGGCCAGGCCCACCCGCTCTTTCTCGCCGCCGCTCAGCGTGCCCACCGCCCGGTTGCGCGGCAGATGCTGGATGCCCAGGCCGGTCATCACCTCATCAATGCGATGGTCGATGTCATACCCGCCGGCTCGCTCGAACTGCTCGCTGAGTTCGCCGTAGGTCTGCATCAGCTCGATCAAGGCCTCGCCGCTGGCTTTGGCCATTTCTGCTTCGAGCTGGCGCATCTGGCTGGCCATCTCCTGCAAATTGCCTTGCAGTGTCAGCAATAGCGCATCCAGCGTGCGGTCGGCATAGCCGGTGATGACCTGGGGCAGATAGCCCACGCTGATGCCGCTGGCGACGGCGATGGTGCCGCTATCAGGCTGCACATCATCGGCACCCAGCGCCGCGTGGGCGATGATCTTGAGCAACGTGCTCTTGCCGATGCCATTGGCTCCCACCAGGCCGACGCGCTCGCCAGCATTCAGCACAAACGACAGGTTGTGCAGGATGAGTTCGGCACCATAGTATTTGGTGATATTTGAGACGGTTAGAAGCATTGGTTGTGTTTGGAGGCTGAGCAGGATCGTCGACGATCCTGCTCAGCGCGTACGCAATAACGTATCAGATGTGCCCGACTCGCCCACTTTGTGAAAGCCGTGGCGTTGGTAGAGCCGCAGGGCCGGATTGCGCGGATCGCAACTGAGCGAGACAGTGACGTAATGCGCATCGGCATACCTCAAGATGCTTTGCAGCAGGGCCGTGCCTACACGACTGCCACGCCATTCCGACACCACAGCCAGCGTGCACACTTCGGGCGTGTCATCGTTCACGTAGCCATAGCCAGCGTGAGCGGCATCGAACCGCCGCAACCAGACCGCGCCGATGGGTTGGCCGCCGCTGGTTTCAATGGCGATATATCCAAAATCATGGGAGGTTCCCCAGTCTGTTACATAGTGTGTGATTTCGGGATAGGCGTGCAATTCGTCCATGGTTGGGCGTCGTTCGCCATCGGGCACAAACACAGACGCACACAACATTTCCCACATGAAGCCTTCGTCGCCAGATTGAATGGGCCGTAATTCAAATGTTTGATTAAGCATGAGACCAAGTTTGATTCAGGTAGGAAAAAAGCAAAACGCCATGAGTCGAAAACGACCCACGGCGAGCATTGATTCAAACGGATGAGAGAAATGGCAACTGAACTGGCCGAGCCCATGCAGTAGTGGCATGGCTCAAAGACGTTGTGGGCGTCTCGACAGGAAGTTAGTTCAGCAGATTGCGCATCATCGCTGCCGGATGGATTCCTCAGCAGCAAGCCCATTATAACATTGGCCCAAATCCATCCAGCCCACTTGGAGCCCCTTCGTTTTAGACGTTATCGGGAATAAAGATTTGCCAAGGTAAGGGCGAAGTGTTCGCCTTCAAAACTATAGCAAACATAGACGTTATCGGCGAATGCTTCGCCCCTACAACAACTTAATAATAATTTGTTCCCGATAAAGTCTATTGTGAAGGAGGCCGGCGCTCCGTGCTTGTTCAAGGCATTAAGTCGCGTTTGCCCAGCCTGGCTTGTAGCTGCTCAAAGCTGATGCCGTAGCGTTCGGCGATGTCTTTGGAGTAACTCAGGCCCATCGGCGCGGCACGAATGATTTTGAAGGTGCGGTTGCGGGTGGGTGTTGCCGTGTCCTGGGTTGGCACCACTTGTGAGACCAGACTGGCCACGGCGCTCTCACCGTCACTTTGAGCGCCGCTTTGAGCGGACACCTCGGCGTTGATCGCATCGGCCGCCTCGGCGAGCGCGTGCAGGTGCGTGGCAAAGATGGCTCGCGCACCCAGCAGCCGCAGCGCACGCACCACATCCTGGGCCAGATACAGGCTCTCGGTGGGGCTGGTGCTGGACAGCGATTCATTCAGCAGCACCAGACTGTGCCGCGTGGCCCGATCAAAAATATCGCTCAAGCGCCGGGCCTCCTCACCCAGGCGGCCCGCCTCCAACTCGGGTTTCTCGTCGCGCTGAAAATGGGTGTAGAGGCTGTCGATCGGGCTGAGGCGGGCCGACTCGGCCGGCACATGCACGCCGGCCTGGGCCAGCACATGAACCAGTGCCACCATCTGGATATACGTGGTTTTGCCGCCCTGGTTGGGACCGGTCAGGATGAAGATGCGGCCGGTGTCATCGAAGCGCACTGTGTTGGGAATGATGCGCCCGGTGAGCGAACTGTTTGAATCTTTGGCCTCGCGCCCTATAAATCGCAGGGCCAGATTGATGTTGTAAGCGCCATTCACATCCATCTCGCGCGCCGCTTTGGGCAGAATGGTGGGACGGCAGGTGGGCAGGCCACTGGCGTGCAACTTGCGAATCAAGCGCAACGCGCCCAGGTAAAACGCGATCTCGCCTTCGAGCGCGATCAGCAGGCTGCCGTTCAGGCGGGTGTATTGACGCAGCGCTAGGGCGACAGGGCCGGCAGCCGTTTGCAACACTTCATTCAGATCGCGAAACAGCGGCACCAGCAACGGGTTGTCGTGGCCGGGGCCGTCGGGCGGCGTGGTGTGCAACTCGGCCAATCCATTTTGTAGCTCGTCCGCTTCACCGGTGTTTGCACTGTTGCGTTTGCCAAACAGACGCGCCAGCAACGAGTCGCCCTTGAACTTGTAGGGGTTCACCGCCAACAGGGTGGTCGCGACCGGCCGCAAGCGCGAATCCAGATTGATGCCCAGCGTAATGCTGCCGATATTTTCGATGCGGGCCGAGAGGGCCGGCAATTCCTGTTGCAGATTGATGAAACTGGGATCGGACGCAAGTTGCACCAGCATGTCGCGCAGGGCCAGCAGGCCGCTCGACTGTGGCGTGATGTTGGCAAAGATGCTTTGCAGGCGGGTGACGCCATCGATATACAGGTGCAACTCGCCCAGGCGAAACACCGTTTGCTGGAGCAGGGTGTCGCCGGGGCGGCTGGTTGCGCCGTAGTAGCCGAGCTGGGTCAGGGTGGGCAGCGCGCTTTCCAGACTGCTGACGAGCGCGTCGCTGGCTAGCAGATCGTCGAAGATTTCCTGTCGATATTGAATGACGCCGGGGTCGTCGCACAGCGCCATCAAAATGCCCTGCACGCGATCGAAGTAGCGCGGCTCCAAACACAAGCCACGGGCAAGATCACTGAAGCCGACATCGGCCGGGGTCGAGTCGAACCAGGGCTTGGTGTTGCGCGCGGCGGTGGTAGCAGCCGGCCACAACAGGCTGATGGCCGAAGGCGAATCGCTCACAAGTGCATCTTACTTTCTAGCCAGAACCTGTAGATAAAAATCCGCGCAGACACCGCAGTGAAGACGCAGAAAAAATTTGGACAGAATGACAGAATGAACAAAATGGAGGAGTCGTTTATCGAACTCTTGCGGTGTCTATTTTGTCATTCTGTCCAAAATCTGCCGCTTTTATAGGCCGCGAGCCTGCTTCCAGGCCGCAAAATCAGCCTCGATCTTCTCCGTCCACTTGGAGTCGATTTCGCCGGGGGTGTAGATGCCGTCGGCCAACTGCTGCTTGCCCCAGTCATCGCGCACGCGAATGTCCTCGGACTGCTCGACCACTTCCCTGACCAGGTGGGGCGGGATGAAGATGACGCCGGTGGGCGTGCCAAGGACGATGTCGCCGGGCAGGATGGTGCAGTTGTTGATGCGAATGGGAATGTTGAGACCGGCCAGGGTCACATCGGCAATGGCGGTGGGGTCCATGCCGCGCATGTAGAAATTGACATCCTGAAGCTGGGTCAGGCCGGCCAAGTCGCGAATGCCGCCATCGATAACGGCGCCGGCGTGGGTGCGCGTGCGAATCGAAGTACCCAGGTTATCGCCAATGACGGTGCCGTTGTGGACCTTGCCGAAGATGTCGATGACCATCACGTCATTTAGCTTTAACGTGTTGATGATCCACGAGTTCTGGCCGCCGCTGCTGCCACGGCCCTCGGCCACGCCAGTCTTCTGCACCACATCGTGAAAGTCTGGCCGATGGGGGATGAACTGGCCGGTGACGGCGCGCCCCACAGTGATTTTGCCGGGGTGAGTTTCCTTCCAGTTGCCCTCGAACTGGCGCGGATAGCCGTTGCGAATGAGGGTGCCCCAGGCCTCCTCAGTAGTGACAAGCTTCATGCGCTCGATCCACTCGTCGGGCACATAG
>JBBQST010000197.1:0-8608 GCA_038213625.1 Thermoflexales bacterium | reverse complement strand
CAATCGCCTCCCAACTCTCGTTGCCGGCCAACTCGTATGGGTAATACTGGCCCCACAGGAACAGTGTGTGCCGGCCCGGCGGGGCCAGCGTCGAGTCAACGGCCGAGAACGTCATCGCCACCACGGCTGGGTTCGTGGATGGGCGGCCGGCGGCATGGTCGGCATGTGCCTGCTCCAGATACGCCAATGACGGGCACAGCAGTTGCAACCCTTTGTGACAATCACCCGCGCCGCCACCCGCGCCGCCACCCGCGCCGCCACCGTTCGAGGTCACACCGGTGTAGGCCGGCAACTCCTTTACGGCACAGCGCACCACCATGCCAAACCCGTTGCCGATGCTGATATTCTTCACCCGCTTCGCCAGGCCATTGGGCAGATGCTCCGCGCCGACCAGTTGCAGAAACGTCGTGTTGATGTGCGCGTTCGAGACCACCCGCCGCGCCGCGATGCGCTCGCCATCGGCCAGCAGCACACCGGTCGTCTTGCCCTGCTCGACCTCGATGCGCGCAACCGGCGCAGACAGGCGCACGCTGCCGCCGTGATGTTCAAGGCAGCGAACCAAGGCCTGTGTCAACGCACCAGAGCCGCCCCTCGGCCGCTTGAGGCCGCTCCGGTGCAGCATCGCGTGCCAGCCCAGAAAGTCGCCACTGAGGGCGGCTGAAGAGGGTGGCCCGGACTGCGCCGCCAGCCAGGCCATGGCCGCGCGCAGGCCTTCGTGTTCAAAGGTTTCCCGCACCAGCGCGCCGTAGCTGCCCATCAGCTTGCGCACCATCCCGGCCGAGTGGCCGCGCGTAGTGCTGACTTTGGAGCCAGCACTACGCTGAGGGAAGACCACATACCGGCCCAGGTTCGCCAACGTCGGTGGTTTGAGAAAGGATTCGAACACCCCCTGGTTCAACTCGCCCCAGTCGCGCACAAATTTTCGATAGCGCTCGGCATCGCGTGGGCTAACCTGGGCAATGGACTCGCAGGTGCGATCCACATCCCGCCAAAAATAAATGGAGCCGCTGCCATCGGCCATCGGCGCGAAGGCAAACGGGTCGCAATCCAGGTATTCAAGCCCGAAGGCCGTCAGATCAAGCTCCTGCACCACCGGCGTGAGGTGAATCATGATGTGCGCGCTCGAACCGGTGTCGATTTTGTAGCCGGGGATGAGATCGTCTTCTGTGCACACCGCGCCGCCAGCGATATGCCTGCGTTCGAGCACAATGACGCGCAAGCCGGCTTTGGCGAGATAGCACGCGCACACCAGGCCGTTGTGGCCGCTGCCCACCACGGCAACGTCATACATACGATTCTGCTTGTTCTGCATCCGGCCATCTTACTGTTGCAGAGCCGTGCTGGTGCTGTATGAGCCGAGGCGGGTGGTTGTGAGAGTTCCTGGGGCGATGCCTCAGGCTGGTATGAAGCCGAGGCTTTGCCCCTCAATGCGCCAAAGGGGCCAGATAGCGGACGCGATAGCCTGTCTTTCGCGCCAACGGCGCAGCCCATATCAGCCTGGGGCATCGCCCCAGGAAAAACCAAGCGTGGTTTGAGGGCCAACGGCCCGCCCTATTCATTCAAAACCTTATAGGGTTGGGGTTGTCAATAGGCCCTAGACCCATCCCAACCCGCCCAACAAACCCACCGGCCTCTTTTCGAGTACAGTTCATGCATGTCTCCTGGCTATTACCGTCAACCCACGCTGCACCAAGACACAGTGGTATTCGTTTGCGAAGATGATTTGTGGACGGTGTCCACGCACGGCGGCGTCGCCCGTCGGCTCACCTCCAATCTCGGCGCAGTGGCCTGGCCACGGCTCTCGGCCGATGGCCAGCACCTGGCCTTCGTCGGCAGCGAGGACGGCGAAAGCGCGATCTATGTGATGCCCGCGCTCGGTGGCCCCGCCCGCCGCGTCACCCATCTCGGCGGCAACAACACCCTCGTAGGCTGGATGCCCCCCGACACCCTCGACACTTCTGACACCCCCGACACCCTCAACACTTCCGACACCTCTCCCCCCACCCTAATCTTCGCCAACAACGCCGGCCAGCCCTTCCCCCATTTGTTTCACCTGTATCGCGTCGGCCTGAACGGCACCGTGCCCGAGCGGATCAACATCGGCCCCGCTCGCACGCTCTCGCTCGGCCCGAATGGCATGCGCATCATCGGACGCAACACCGCCGACCCGGCCCGTTGGAAGCGTTATCGCGGCGGCACCGCCGGCCAATTGTGGGTCGATGACGGTGGCGGCACATTCAAGCCGCTGGTGCCGATGGCGGCCGATGGCCCACTGCAAGGCAACCTCAGCAGCCCCATGTTCATCGGCCCGCGCGTCTTTTTCATCGCCGACCATGAGGGCATCGGCAATCTCTACTCGTGCCAGCCCGATGGGGCAGACCTGCGCCGCCACACCCACCACGAGGACTTCTATGCCCGCCACGCCTGTGCCGATTCCGACCGTAGGAACGGTTCCGACCGTAGGAACGGCAGCGGTCTGGCCCAACTGGTCTATCAAGCCGGTGCCGATTTGTTTGTGTTGGACGCAAATACGAGCGAGCCGCGCAAGATCGACATCGACTTTCGCTCCTCGCAAACCCAGCGGCACCGCAAGTTTGTGTCGGCCGGCCGCTATGCCGATGGCTGGTCGTTGCACCCCAAAGGCCACTCCACCGCCCTGACCACCCGCGGCAAACTGTTCGCCTTCGCCAACTTCGAGGGGGCCGTGCAACCACTCGGCGAAGGCCCGCACAGCAACGCCTATGACACGTTGGAGGCAACGCCGACGGCTGTGCGCTATCGGCTGGCCGAGTGGTTGAACGACGGCGAGCGCATCGTGGCCGTGACCGACGAAGAGGGCGAGGAGCGCATCGTGCTGTTCAACCTGCACCCCAAACCCGATCAACCCGCCTCCGAGTTGCTCAGCGGCCTGGACATTGGCCGGCCCCTCGCGCTCAAGGTCAGCCCCAAGCAGGACCAGATCGTGCTCAGCAATCATCGCTACGAGCTCATCTTTATCGATCTGACCACGCGCGAGTTGAAGCGCATCGACCGTGGCGCGGCCACGCACATTCTCGGCTTCGATTGGTCGCCGGATGGTTTGTGGATCGCCTATGGCTGTTCGATCTCGCACCAGCACAGCGCCATCAAATTGTGGAATGTGGCCAGCGGCGAGAGCCAGCAAATCACCAGGCCGGTGCTGCACGATTACGCGCCGGCCTTCGATCCCAAAGGCCGCTTCCTCTACTTCATCTCGCAGCGCGATTTCACGCCAACGAATGATGCTTTGCAGTTCGAGTTCAGCTTCCTGCGCGGCGAACGCCCCTATCTCATCACGCTGCAAAAAGACGCGCTCTCGCCGTTTGTGCCGCGCCTCAAGCCCGATGACGACAAAGACAAAGATAAAGATAAAGATAAAGACAAGCGTAAAGATGCTGATGAGTCGGATAAGTCTGAAGTGCCATCTCCACCCAAAGACGAAGCGAGCAACGCCGATGCGGGCAACACCGATACTGCCACTGAAAATAAAGATGAAAGCACAGATGAGGGCAAAGACACCTCAAGCGACAAGAAGAAAGACAAACCGGCCGACAAGCCCATCCAAATAGACCTCGACGGCATCGCCGAGCGCATTCTGGCCTTCCCGGTTGCTGAGGGTCGCTACGGCCAGGTGAATGGCACCAAGGCCGGCCGCGCGCTCTACACTCGTTTTCCAGTCGAGGCCGCCACCGACACCGGCGAGAGCGACAAGCCCGAAGCCAGCAAGGGCACACTGTTCACCTACGACTTCGAGACCTTCAAAGAAGAGCTATTCGTCAGCGGCGTGGCCGGCTTCGACACCAGTCGCGATCACTCCAAAATCATCTATCGCTCGGGCTGGCGGCTGCGCGTGCTGAATGCCGACACCAACCCCAGCACCGACGACAGCCCCGGCCGGCGCAGTGGCTGGCTCGATCTCACCCGCGTCAAAGTGCCGGTGGTGCCCACGGCCGAGTGGCGGCAGATGTTTCGCGAGGCGTGGCGGTTGCAGCGCGATCAATTTTGGACGCCGGACATGTCTCAGGTCGATTGGCTGGCCGTGCACGACCGCTATTTACCCTTAATGGGTCGAGTGAGTTGCCGCAGCGAGTTCAGCGATTTGATGTGGGAGATGCAGGGCGAGCTGGGCACCTCGCACGCCTACGAGTTCGGCGGCGACTACCGCAGTGGCCCCAACTACGCCCAGGGTTATCTGGGTGCCGACTGTGAATTCGACGCCGAGAGCCAGCGCTGGCGCATCACGGCACTGGTGCAGGGCGATGCCTGGAATGAGGATGCCTGCTCGCCCTTACTCGCCCCCGGCATCAACGCCCAAATCGGCGAATACATCGTGTCCATCGCCGGCCATACGCTCACCCAGACCTTCACCCTCGCCGCCAGCCTGATCAACCTGGCCGACGAGGAAGTGACCGTGGTGCTGGCGGCCGCCGACGGCCAGACCCGCACCGTCACCGTGAAAACGCTCAGCAGCGAGAATGAGGCCCGCTACCGCGAATGGGTCGAGCACAACCGCCAGCGCGTGCACGCGGCGACCGACGGCCGCATCGGCTACGTGCATGTGCCGGACATGGGCGCGCGTGGGTTCGCCGAGTTCCATCGCGGCTATCTGGCCGAGCTCGACCGCGACGGCCTGGTGGTTGATGTCCGCTTCAACGGCGGTGGCAGCGTGTCCTCGCTCATTCTGGAAAAGCTGGCCCGCAAACGCATCGGCTACTCGGTCTCGCGCTGGGGTGAGGTGCCGGAGCCGTACATGTATGAGTCCATCGGCGGGCCCATCGTCGCGTTGACCAATGAACACGCCGGCAGCGATGGCGACATTTTCTGCCACAGTTTCAAGCAGCTGAAGTTGGGGCCGCTGGTCGGCAAACGCACCTGGGGCGGCGTGGTGGGCATCTCGCCGCGGCACACCCTGGTCGATGGCACTCTGACCACCCAGCCCGAATTCTCATTCTGGTTCGAGGACATCGGCTGGGGTGTCGAAAACTACGGCATCGTCCCCGACATCGACATCGACAACACCCCCGAAGACTATGCGCGCAACCACGATGCCCAGTTGGAGCGCGCCATCGAAGAGGCCCAACGCCTGCTGGAAGCCAACCCACCCCGCCGACCCACCTTCGACCAACGGCCCAATCGCGCGCTGCCGAAGTTGCCGAAGGTGAAGTAGAACGCGCCTGATTGCCTAACATTTTTGGAATGGAGGCTTCAGCCGACTCCGGTACCAGAGTCGGCTGAAGCCTCCATTCCACTCGTAACGATGTCGTAGGGGCGAAGCATTTGCCCCTACCCTAGGCACGCGCGCAAGTAGATAGGCCACCCCCATCTTGACACTTTCTTGACGCATTCAGCCACTCTGTTGACATCGTTATAGCGCCATCCCCGCTTGAATACAGGACGTTATGGATATCCTGTATGTGGCAATCACCCTCCTCTTCTTTGCCCTGTCGTACGGCTTCATCGCGCTCTGTGCGCGAATGATGCGCACGGGAGGTAAGCGATGATCGTGCTCTACGTTATCGGCGGCATCGTCGCCGTGCTCCTCCTGATCTATCTCGCAATCGCTTTGTTAAAGCCGGAGGCGTTCTAAATCATGACTGTTAACGCACTCCTTCAAATGGCCATCTTTCTGGTCGTATTGCTGCTGCTGGTCAAGCCGCTCGGCAACTACATGGCCAGTGTCTTTGACGGTGACATCCACTTCCTCCGCCCCGTCGAGCGCGTGCTCTACAGCCTGTTCGGCACACGTGAGGACGAGGAGATGGATTGGAAGACCTATGCCGTCGGCATGTTGCTGTTCAACCTGTTCGGCCTGTTGGTGGTGTATCTGCTGCAACGGCTGCAAGGTGCGCTGCCGTTCAACCCGCAGGTGCTGGCCAATATCACACCGGATTCGTCGTTCAACACCGCCGTCAGTTTCGCCACCAACACGAACTGGCAGGGCTATGGCGGCGAAACCACGATGAGCTATCTGACCCAGATGATGGCCCTAACCGTGCAAAACTTTGTGTCAGCGGCCACCGGCATCGCCACCCTCATCGCGCTCATTCGCGGCATCTCGCGCAAGACCACCCAACATATCGGCAACTTCTGGGTGGACATGACCAAGTCCATCCTGTATATCCTGCTGCCATTATCGATTGTGCTGGCCGTGCTGCTGATGTCGCAGGGTGTGGTGCAAACCTTTGCGCCGTATGCCACGGCCACCCTGACGCAGCCGTTTGCCGGCAGTGACGGCGCGGCCATCACCCAGCAAACACTGGCGCTCGGCCCGGCCGCATCGCAGGTTGCCATTAAGCAACTCGGCACCAACGGCGGCGGCTTCTTCAACGTCAACAGCGCGCATCCCTTCGAGAACCCCACCGCGTTCTCCAACTTCCTGGAGATGCTGTCGATCCTGCTGATTCCGGCCGCGCTGTGCTACACCTTTGGCAAGATGGTCAAAGATACGCGTCAAGGTTGGGCCGTGCTGGCCGCCATGACCCTCATCTTCACCGTGTTGCTGACAGCCGTGGTGGCGGCCGAACACAGCGGCAACCCTGCATTCACTGCCATGGGCGTCGATATCGTGCCAAGCACCGCGCAAAGTGGCGGCAACATGGAGGGCAAGGAAACGCGCTATGGCATCACCAACTCGGCCATGTGGGCGGCAGTCACCACGGCCGCATCCAACGGCTCGGTCAATAGCATGCACGACAGCTACACCCCACTGGGTGGCCTGGTGCCGATGTGGCTGATGCAGTTGGGTGAGGTCATCTACGGCGGCGTTGGCTCTGGCCTCTACGGCATGCTGGTTTTCGCCATCATTGCCGTGTTCATCGCCGGCCTGATGGTCGGCCGCACACCCGAATACCTGGGCAAGAAGATCGAAGCGTTTGAGATGAAGATGGCCTCGATCGTGATCCTTATTCCGCCGCTGGTAGTGCTGCTCGGCACGGCTATCGCCGTGGTTACGGATGCAGGCAAGGCCACCATCTACAACCCTGGCGCGCACGGCTTCAGCGAGGTGCTGTATGCCTTCTCGTCGACCGGCAACAACAACGGCAGCGCGTTCGCCGGCCTGGGTGCCAATAACCCGTTCTACAACCTGGCCCTCGGCATTGCCATGTTGTTCTCGCGGTATTGGCTGGCCATTCCAACTCTGGCCATCGCCGGTTCATTGGCCAACAAAAAGATCGTCCCAGCCGGCCTGGGCACCCTGCCCACCCACACGCCGCTGTTCGTGGTGTTGCTCATGGGCGTCGTCATTCTCGTCGGTGCGCTCACCTTCATTCCCGCGCTCGCACTGGGGCCGGTGGTGGAGCAATTGCAGATGTTAGGCAGATAAGAGTTATTAGTGGTTAGTTTTTAGTTGTTAGTGGTTAGTTGTTAGTCATCGGATCGAAAATCAATCGAGTTCCTGTCTGAACTAAAAACTAATAACTAACGACTAACAACTAACCACTAACAACTCCCCTCTTTCAATCATGGAAACCAGAAAACCTCGTCCTCTCTTTGATCCGCCGATTGTTCGGCAGGCTGTGCTTGATTCGTTCAAGAAGCTGGATCCGCGGGTGCAGATTCGCAACCCGGTCATGTTTGTGGTGTTTGTCGGCGCAGTGCTGACGCTGCTGCTGTTTATTCAGGCGCTGGTCGGCCAGGGTGAAGCGCCGGCCTCGTTTATTTTTGCCATCTCGGTGTGGCTGTGGATCACACTTTTATTTGCCAACTTTGCGGAGGCGATGGCCGAGGGGCGCGGCAAGGCCCAGGCCGATACGCTGCGCAAGGCCAAGCGCGATACACCGGCCAAGAAGCTGACTGGAGGACGGAAGACGGGAGACGGAAGACGGATTGAGTCTCTTTCACCGTCTCCCGTCTCCCGTCCCCCGTCCTCTGAGCTCACATCAGTGTCCGCCTCCGAGTTGCGCAAGGGCGATGTGGTGCTGGTGGATGCCGGCGACTACATCCCGGTTGATGGCGAAGTCATCGACGGCGTCGCGTCTGTCGATGAGAGTGCCATCACCGGCGAGAGCGCGCCGGTGATTCGTGAGAGCGGTGGTGACCGCAGCGCCGTTACTGGCGGCACGCGCGTGCTGAGCGATTGGCTCATCGTCAAGATCACGGCCAACCCCGGCGAGACCTTTCTCGACCGCATGATCAGCATGGTCGAAGGGGCCAAGCGACAGAAGACGCCCAACGAGATTGCGTTGAACATCTTGCTGGCCGGCCTCACCATTATCTTTTTGCTGGCCACGGTCACGCTGCTGCCATTCAGCATCTACAGTGTGCAATCAGCTGGCCAAGGCTCGCCCATCGCCGTCACTGTGCTGATCGCGTTGCTGGTGTGCCTGATTCCCACGACGATTGGCGGCCTGCTCAGCGCCATCGGCATTGCCGGTATGGACCGCATGATCCAGGCCAACGTGATTGCGATGAGTGGCCGCGCGGTGGAAGCAGCCGGCGATGTGGATGTGTTGCTGCTGGATAAAACCGGCACGATTACGCTGGGCAACCGGCAGGCCGTGGCCTTTGTGCCCGCCCCCGGCATCACTGAGCAGGCGCTGGCCGATGCAGCGCAACTGTCCTCGCTGGCCGATGAGACGCCGGAGGGCCG
>JBBQST010000196.1:0-8609 GCA_038213625.1 Thermoflexales bacterium | reverse complement strand
GAAGGGGTAGGTCTCGACAGTTTGGGATGAGTTATAGCGAGGATCGTTGCCTACACCCATCCAATTGCATACGGCAAGTGTCCACAGCTCATGTATCCGAGACTGTAACAATCCAAAGAAATAGTCGTCATCGCGTGCAATGACATGGCACGTGTGATCAGGAATTGTGTCGATTGGCAACCACATAAATAAACGATGCTTTGCTACTTCTGGAGTCACAATACTTCGTGACCGCTTTGCCATAGCAGCTCGCAATGCTGGTCGTGAACGACCATGCAACCACCAATGCTCTTGCATCAATTTATCTCTGACATTATCGCGAATCGGCTTCACAACTTTACGGACATATTCGAAGGGAAGTTCGTATAGAGCAGCTTGTTCCAATGACATATCAACAAAGTCAATAATCCAAATATCGCGTTGACCTTGTGTAATTTCATTTGCAGCGAGGCGACGTTTTACAACATCTGAATTGGGCCGTCCATTCGGATTGTTCAACGCAGACAACATTTGTCGCGCCATTGCTCCATCGATGTCAAACGGGCCTGCTTTCATCATTCCCAGAAAGCACAAGTTTGAATTTTCTTTCAGAGGAAGTGCGGTGGTCACATCAGATTCAGCAGTGAGATCGGGGTTAATCAGTGGCACGATCTTGCCATCTAACTGTTTTATTGGTTCCGAACCATTATCAAATTCCACAATTGAAACACGCACAGCAGCCCCATCAAGAATCCACTCACGATCACTCCAAGCATAGAAAATGTCACCCGTTTCATTAATCCGATCTAGTGTTTCTCGATTCATGCCCTTTCGAATTGAATTCGTCGCAATCAAGCCGGCGCGCCGCGCATTTCCTGCCTCAATCATGGCTCGCGCCTTCTCAAACCAGTAGCACACCAGGTCACTCTGGCCGGGGATGCGATCTTTGTAGAGTTTGCGCAACGCATCTACATACGCATCACCTAATTCGCCGCGCATTTTCTTATCACCCAAAAACGGCGGGTTGCCGATGATCACGTCGGCGGCCGGCCACTCTGGCTCGCCGCGCACACCCTCGGCATTGGGCGGCAGCAAAATCGCATCATGGTTCTGGATGTTGTCGAGCTTGCGCAGAATCGGCTCGGCGGGGTAGCCAAAGCCGTTCTCGTGCCGCCACTGGATGTAGCCGATCCACACCGTGGCCTGGGCCAGCTCGTGGGCATATTGGTTTTGCTCGATGCCAAACAGTTGAGCCGGCGTCACCTGCGGGTGCAGCCGGGGCAGGCCCAGCGCATCGCACAGCGTAATCACCTCCTTCTCCAGCGTCAGCAACTCGCGCAGGGCCACATACAAAAAGTTGCCGCTGCCGCAGGCCGGGTCCAACACGGTGATGGCGGCCAGCTTCTTGTGAAACGCCACCACCCGCGTGTTGGCATCCGCGAGCTGTCTGGGTTCGGGTTTGGCCACAACCGCATCGCCGGCCGCTGGCAGGCCGACCAGATCACGCGCCGCTGCCTGCACCTCGGCCCACTCGCGCCGCAGCGGGGCCATCAGCACCGGCTGGACGATGAGCTGAATGTCGTCGCGGCTGGTGTAGTGCGCGCCGAGCTGGCTGCGCTTGGCCGGGTCCAGCCCGCGTTCAAACAAGGTGCCGAAGATGCTCGGCTCGATGGCGCTCCAGTCCAGCCCGCTCACCTGGCGCAGCGTAATCAACGCGTTGCCAGATAGCTCCAGCACATCATTGGTATCGAACAGGCCGCCGTTAAAGTGCCTGATCGCGGTCATGCCAAACGAGGTGCCGTCGCGCATCGAGGTGAACAGTTGCCGAAAGAGCAAAGCCATGCTGGCCGACTTCATACTGCTGGCCTCGATCATGTCGCGCATCAGGTGGCGCGGCAGCAGGCCCACATCCTCGGCAAACAAACAGAACAGCACACGAATCAGAAAGTGAGCCGTGGCCTGGGGTTGCTCGCCATATTTCTGCATCTCGCGGGCAATTTCGCCAAACAGTTCGGCCGCTTTCTGGGTCACCTTCTCGGTGGTTTCGGGCGAGCGCAAGGGATGCTGGTCGGCCGGGTATTCGGTGAAGAGCAGCCGCAACAGCGCCAGCGGCTTCAGATCTCCAGCCTCAGCGCGAGCAGCATTGCCGCTGATGGGCGCGGCCCAGTCGTTGGCCGCGATGTCATCCAGCGTCAGCTCGTACACCCGCTTCACCGAGTTGGTGAAGTTGGTTTGAATGATGATGCGCTCAAGGTCACTCGTAACCAGCAGCGGCGGATTTTGCAGCGATTCGCGATATTGCTGTAGCTGCCGATAGGCCTTGTCGAGGTCGGCATGCTTGCCCTTGTATTCCCAGGCAAAACAGCCGCGCTTCCACACATCGGCCCAGCCCTGCCCGCCCAGTTGCTTGTTGGCACCCTTCTCAAACGCATAGGCTTCGCCGGTGGGGTCGCCTTCATTGGGTGTGGGCACGCCGACCATACGGCACAGATCGATAAAGTGTTCCTGCGAAGCCGAGCGCTCCTTGGTGTTGGTCAGCCGCCATTTTGTGGCGAAGTCTTGTGCGGACAAAGTCATGGGCATAGTGGCACAGTCCCGTTTCGGGTTTGCATCTGAGAGTCGCAAACCTGTTTGCTCCCTGGCTTCCTGATTGTCGCATCACCCAGGAGGAACTGCGTCTATGCCGGCGTGCCAGGGATGGCGAATGCAAAGTCAGGTTTTGCCGGCTGTGGCCGCCCAGCGATAGTCCGACGCAGCATCGGCATCGCCGGGCTACAACACGGCACCGGCTGATGGGGTTTGACAAAATAAACGGGGTACCGCACGCCATGGGTAGGGGCAAATGCTTCGCCCCTACGACAACGCGTTTTATTATTCCCAATCATGTCTCTTGTATAAAAAATATAACGGCTCAGCCCCACCTGTCATTCCCAACCTGTAGCCTATGGGTGAGACCCGAGGACTATATCCAAAGGGCGTGACAAAAGAGTGACAGCACGGCAATCGCCCCGGCTGAGGCCAGCCTTACATCAAACATGCGCCTGCACCTGACGCACCAGGGAAACAGCTACACTAGCGGCGTGAACCCAAACGAACCCCAGGCAGCACCACGGCGCGGAATGCCCAATTTGCGCAACATGTTGCGCGACCCCGGCATCCAACGGCTATTGGCCTATGTCAAACCCTATCGCTTGCAGATCGCCGCGGCCACCTTGCTCACTCTGGTCAGCAGCGCCATCTTTCTCGTCTTCCCACTGGTCAGTGGCCAGTTGATCAACTCCGTGACGGGCCTTGCCAGCGCACTAAACCCCGCCCAGATCATCGGCACCTTGGTCGTCATTTTTCTGGTGCGAGCGGTGGTCGATATCGGCAGCCAGTATCTGCTGGCCCGTGCCGGTGAATCCGTCATCTTCGATATTCGCACGGATGTGTATCGCCGTCTGCAATCGTTAGGGCTGGATTTCTTTGCCTCGCGCCGCACCGGCGAGCTCATCTCGCGGCTCTCGTCGGATACCACCGTCGTGCGGGTCTCACTGGTCAACAACCTGGCCAACTTTGTGAGCCAGGTGCTCAGCCTGGTCGGGGCCGCCGCGCTCATCATCTCGATCAACTGGCGTTTAACGGCGATGGTGCTGGTGATCTTCCCGGTGGTGACCCTGGTGGCCCGCGCTTACAGCCGCTCGCTGCGGCCGCTCTCAACTCAGGTGCAGGACCTATCCGCCGAGTCCAGCGCCATTTCCGAGGAAGCCATCAGCGGCATTCGCGTGGTCAAGTCATTTGGCCGCGAGGACTTCGAGACCAGCAAGTATGTGGCCGCGGCGCGGTCGTTGTTCAACACCTCGCTCAAACTGGCGCGCATTCGAGCCACGTTTGGCCCACTGATCGGGCTCATGTTCTTTTTTGCGCTGGTCGCGATTTTGTGGTTCGGCTCGCAAGAGGTGGCGGCCGGCCGGTTGACGGCGGGCGATCTGGTGGCGTTTTTGCTGTATGGCGGCACGGTGGCCGGCGGCGTGTCCTCCATCGCCTCGACCCTGACCCAGTTCAACGAAGCCGTGGGCGCGACCCAACGCCTGTTCGAGATTTTGGATACGCGGCCGTCGGTGCAAGACAAGCCGGGTGCGCGCGCCATCACCACCACCCAGGGCCAGATCAGCTTCGACAACGTATCCTTTGCCTATGAAACAGGCACCGAGGTGTTGAAGGATGTGACCCTGACGATGGCGCCGGGTGAGGTGCTGGCTCTGGTCGGCCCCAGCGGCGCGGGCAAGAGCACCCTATTCAACCTCATCCCGCGCTTCTACGATCCCAGCCAGGGGCAGATCTGCCTGGACGGCATCGATCTTCGCGACATTCAATTTGAGAGCCTGCGCAACCAGATTGCCATCGTGCCGCAGGACACCCTGCTGTTCAGCGGCAGCGTGCGCGACAACATCGCCTATGGCAAGCTCGATGCCAGCGACAGCGAGATTGAAGCCGCGGCGCGCGCGGCGAATGCGCACGAGTTTGTGTTGCAGTTGCCGCAGGGCTATGCCACCAAGGTCGGCGAGCGCGGCACCAAGCTGAGTGGGGGCCAACGCCAGCGCATCGCCATCGCCCGCGCCATCCTCAAAGACCCGCGCATTTTGCTGCTGGACGAAGCCACCAGCGCACTGGACAGCGAGAGTGAAGGCTTGGTGCAGGAGGCGCTCGGCCGGCTGATGCATCCCGAAGACAACACCGCGGGCAACCGCACCACCATCATCATCGCCCACCGGCTCAGCACCGTGCACATTGCAGATCGGATCGCCGTGATGGATCAAGGCCGGTTGGTCGAACTCGGCACCCACGCCGAACTCATGGACCTGCATGGCCTGTATTACCGGCTGTATTCGTTGCAATTCAAAGATGACGCGCAAGACGCGCAGTTAGTAGAGACCGCGACCAGCGAATCTGATTCAACCGATGAGAATTCAAATTCGACCCCACCCAAAACACCAGCGCGCCGGCGTGGATTTAACCCGATGCAACTGCTGGGAGGCCGCTAGCGCACCATGAGCACAACGAATAACGAAGATAGTGAAAGCGGACGTTGGAAAGAGGAGTGGGAGCGGCAGGCCAAAGCCGAACGCGAGTGGTATGACAACCGGCCGGTGACCGATCTACTGGAGGACATTCGCATTCGCAAATTCGGCGATTACTACAACATCTGGTATTCGATTTCGGCGCGTTCGACATTGAAAGAGAGCGGCTGGGCCTTGATCGATGTGCTGGAACATCGCAGCTATGACCATCTATATCGCTATCACGCGGCCGCGGCGCTGATCTACCTGATGGACAGCAACCGCTGGCAACCCACCGAGCTCTCGTCCGACCAGGCCGAAGGGTTCACCGAGCGCCTGCGCGAGTTCAAGCGCGAAGTCATGGGCCAGATCATGCGGGCCGTGTGATGCCTTGGAATGGAGGCTTTAGCCGACTCCGGCAGGCGTGTCCTCACGCACAGAGTCGGCTAAAGCCTCCATTCCAAGGCAACTAAGCAATCGGCACAGCCTTCCCTGACTGCGCACTCTCGACCAGCGCCACAATCGCGGCCACATTGGCCCGTGAATCGGCCAGGCTGATGCGCGGCGATTTGCCCAGCCGCACGGCGTCATACATATCCTCGATCTCGCCCAGGTATAACAACTCCGGCCCGGCAATGGACAGCGGCTCCAGCTTGTCACTGGCCGAACCGATGTAAATGGTTTCGTCGGCCGTGGGCTTGAAGGGATTCTTGATCACGATCAGGCCGTCCTCGCCCACGATCTCCATATTCATTCGGAACGGCAGGCGAAAGCTTGAATCGAATTGAGCGACCGCGCCGTTGGCGAAGTGCAGCGTGCCGTGGAAACTCTCATCGACCTGACTTTCCTGGCCGTAGATCGCGTGACCGATGGCCGTCACCGGCTCCGCACCCATCATCGTGCGCGCATAGCTGAGGGGATAGCAACCCACATCCCAAATGCTGCCGCCGCCGAGCGCAGCGGCCAAACGCACATTTTTGGGATCGCTGATGGTGAATGAGAACGAGCCGCGCACCAGTTTCACCTGGCCGATCCGGCCCTCATCAATCAGCGCCTTCACTTTTAAGGTTTGGGCGTGATGGCGATACATGAAGGCCTCGGCCACAATGACATTGTTCGCTTTGGCCGCCTCGGCAATCGCATCCACTTCCTGCACCGTCAACGCAATCGGCTTCTCGCATAGCACATGCTTGCCAGCCTGGGCCGCTTTGATCGTCCACTCGGCATGCAAACTATTGGGCAGTGAGTTGTAGACCACGTGAATATCCGGCTCGGCCAGCATATCCTCGTAAGTGCCGTAGGCGTCATCAATGCCCCATTGGTCCCCATAGCTGCGCGCCTTTTGGAGCGAGCGGCTGGCCACCGCAATGACGGCGTTGCGTTCGGATGCCTGTAGCGGAGGAATGACAGAGCGATTGATGCGGGCCGTGCTGAGCAGGCCCCAGTTGAGCGTTTGGGTTGCCATGTCCGGCTGAGTATACTGACGCAGAGCTTATTGGCAGAATAGCTGGATTAGAGACTCAAGACTCTAGAGTCTCTAATCCAACGCAACCTGCCTCACCCTCCAAAGGAAATAACTAACATGCGATTTGAACACCTCGCCGTCAATGTCAAGGATGCGCGCGCCGTCATGAAGTGGTATGTGGATACGCTCGGCCTCGTCGTCAAGCGGCACATCCCCGAGCCACCCTACATCACGTTTCTGGCCGATCCCGATGGCAACATGATGTTTGAGTTCTACGAGCAGACCGGTGCCGGCCTTGCCGATTACACCTCCATGCACGCCAACACCCTGCACGTGGCCTTTCTGGTCGATGACATTGCCGCGACCCGCGACCAGTGGATTGCCGGTGGCGCCACGGCCGATGGTGAGATCAACACCACCGCAGCCGGCGACAAACTGGCCTTCGTGCGCGACCCGTGGGGCCTGACCCTGCAACTGGTGCAGCGGTCCAAGCCGATGCTATAAGCGCAAAGCCTATGACGAACGCGACACACATCTCGGCAGAAGAAAAACTACAGACATGGCGTGCTCGGCTGGCCGAGGTGTATGACCTCGGCATGGTCGGCGCAGTGCTGGGTTGGGACCAGAGCACGTATATGCCGACGGGTGGCAGCGCGGCGCGCGGCCGGCAGATGGCCCTGATCGGCAAACTCACCCACGAACGTTTCACCGACCCAGCCATTGGCCGCCTGCTCGATGAGCTGCAAAGCCATAGTGAGAGCCTGCCCTACGACTCGGACGATGCCGCGTTGCTGCGCGTGACGCGGCGCGAGTTCGAGCGGCAACTGAAGGTGCCGACGGCGCTGCTGGGCACCATCCTCGAACACACCGCCGCCACTTACGGTGTATGGATACGCGCGCGGCCGGCCAACGACTTCGGCATGGTGCAGGGCAACCTGGAGAAGACGTTGGACCTGAGCGTGAAACTGGCCGAATGCTTTGGGCCGTATGACCACATCATGGACCCGCTCATTGATGCAAATGACTATGGCATGAAGACGCGCGATGTGAGCGTGATCTTCGATGCACTGCGGGCCAGGCTGGTGCCGCTGGTGCAATCGATCACGGCTCAGACACCGGTCGATGCCTCCGCTATCCAACAGTTCTTCCCCGAGGACAAACAGATGGCGTTTGGATTGGACGTGATCAAGCAGTTTGGCTATGACTTCACGCGCGGCCGGCAGGACAAAACCCATCATCCGTTTATGACCAAGTTCTCGCTGGGCGATGTGCGCATCACGACCCGATTTAACGACCACGATCTGGGCGACGGCCTGTTCAGCACCATGCACGAGAGCGGCCACGCCATGTATGAGCAGGGCATCAATATGGCCTACGAGGGCACGCCGCTGGCCAACGGCACCTCGGCCGGCGTGCACGAGAGCCAGTCTCGCTTGTGGGAAAACCTGGTGGGCCGCAGCCGTGGCTTTTGGGAGCACTTCTACCCACAGCTGCAAGCGACGTTTCCAGACCAGCTGAAGGCCGTGCCGCTGGACGCGTTCTACCGCGCCATCAACCAGGTGCAGCGCTCGCTCATTCGCACCGATGCCGATGAAGTGACCTACAACCTGCACGTCATGATCCGCTTCAATCTGGAGCGGCTGATGCTGGAGGGCAAGCTGGCGATCAAGGATTTGCCGGATGCGTGGGACGAGCTGTATGAGAGCGATCTGGGCATCGCCTCGCCGGACCACAAAGATGGCGTGTTGCAGGATGTGCACTGGTATGCCGGCCCTATCGGTGGCTCGTTTCAGGGCTACACACTGGGCAACATCCTGAGCGGGCTGTTCTACGGTGCCGCGCTCAAAGCGCATCCAAGTATTCCAAGTGAGACTGCACAGGGCAAGTTCGACACACTGCACACGTGGCTCAAAGACAACCTGTATCAACACGGCAGCAAGTTCACTGCGGCCGAATTGATCCAACGCGGGACAGGCGGGCCGATGGATGTGGAGCCGTATCTGAATTACTTGCAGACCAAATACGGCGAGCTGTATGCGTTGAACTAGCATCAGTAGTCAGTAGTCAGTAGTCAGTAGTCAGTAAAGCATTCGATGTTGATGAACTGCGTCAACCCCGATCTGGCT
>JBBQST010000195.1:0-8636 GCA_038213625.1 Thermoflexales bacterium | reverse complement strand
GGCCGGACAAAATCCGGTTGCATCAACCGTTCTTGAGGATTGAAAAGACGTGAACTAGGACAACTGATTTCGATTCGATATGCAAAAAAATACCAATAACCCCCAAAAAGGCTGGCGCATGAGCGCGACACTGGCAGCGGCATTGATCCTGAGCTGCACGACTGCAATCGGCCCTGCGGCCAGCGCCGTTGCTTCTACCCAAGTTGCCAAAACGGCTGCGGTCCCCAACGCGCAGATGGTGCCAGTGGTCTTCCTGCCCGTGGTGATGTCCAGCTATCCGCTTCAAACTATTTTCGGCGCGGAGATGTCCAACATTGCGCCGGCGGGTGGCCTGGCGCAAGTGACCGATGCCAGGATGAACTGGGTTCGTAAGAACGGCCTGGTCTGGTCCAATGTCGAGCCGACTGAGGGCGCTCGTAACTGGACGGCGTTGGCCAACCTGGAACAGGAGATGAAGAACGCTTCGGCCAACGGGTTGAAGATGATTTTGATCGTTCGCAGTGCTCCAACCTGGGCCCAACTCATCAATGGCGTGTTCTGCGGCCCTGTGCGCCCAGACAAGACCGCCGCTTTTGGCAACTTCATGTTCGATGTGGTCAAGCGCTACAGTGTTGCGCCCTATAACGTCAAGCATTGGGAGATCTGGAACGAGCCTGATGTGGCCTATCAAATTCGCGTCTCAAATACGGAGGAATTTGGCTGCTTCGGTGATTTGACCGCGCCCAACTACGGCGGCGGACGATTTGCCCAGTTGCTCCAGGGCGCCTATCCGCGCATCAAGCAGGCCGATCCGGACGCGCAAGTGCTGGTTGGCGGCTTGTTGATGGACTGCATTCCCATCAGCGCCGGCAAGGGTTGCGGCGCTCGTACCCCTCCCAGCGACCCTACTGCATCCCTGTTTCTTGAGGGCATCCTCAGTGGCGGTGGCGGTTCATTTTTTGATGGTGTGGCCTTCCATGGTTATGATACCTACCGTGGTGGTCTGGGCAAGTATGGCCAGGGTGGTTTTAACAGCTCGTGGGATACCACCGGACCATCTGTGCATGCCAAGGCTCAGTTCCTGAAGCAGGTGCTGGCCCAGTATGGCTTTGCTGGTAAAGCCCTTTACAACACCGAGACCGGTGTCGGATGCGCGGCGGGTTGCGGCCCAGACTCGATCAACACCATGGCCTACTACATGATGGAGTCATTTGCCGGTGCGCTGGCCGAGGGCGTAACCGCCCAGATCGCTTACAGCACCTTGAACCCCAGCTCGTGGCTGGATACCAACCTGCTGAACAACGACCTGACGCCGCGGCCGCACATGATTGCGTTGAAGACGGCCGCCACGAAGTTCCAGGACGCCAGCTTTGTCAAATATGTCACGACATACCCCGGCGTTAAAATCTATGAGCTCACCCGGCGTGGCAAGCGCTTCTGGGTGGCCAAGTCGCTTGATGGCACCCAACGCACCATTTCACTGCCCAGCACCCCAACCGGCATCTTCGATCCTTTTGGCAACGCAGTGCCTGTGCCGGTAAACGCGCTGTTAAGCATTGGTATCCAACCGCTCTATATCGATTGGAATTAAACAACCTGACTGACATGGGGCGAACGTGTGGCAATTCAGCGCACATTTGATAACATGTCAATACGAGGCTAGTGCACAGGGGCGTCCATCAGCGGCGCCCCTGTTGCTGTCTCTTCGACTGCCATCTCTACAAGTTGCTCTTTCGAATGCTCACTGTTCTCAACGCCGTCTCTGTCTCTCAATGGGTGCTTTTTCTGGGCGCGCTCGTCTTATTTCAAGGCTTGGGATTGGGACTGTTGACGTTCTATCGCCCCGCGCGCGAGTGGTCGTGGACCCAACGTGGCACGGTTGCATTGGCGCTTTCACTGGCGTTGTGGGCGGTACTGATGCCGTGGCTGAGCCTGGCCGGCATTCACCTCAACCGACTCACCACCGCACTCATCCCACTAGCCGGCTGGCTCATCACTGCATTTCGAGCCGATTGGCCGACGCTGAGCCAGCGCATTAAACGAGCCTGGACGGCCCCTCAGCGCCGCAACACCTGCATGGATGGGTTGCTGTGGCTGGCCATTGCCATCAGTGCAATCATTGCGCTTGCGGCATTGGAAGGATTGGCGGTCGGCCCCGGCATCGACAATTATCATCACACCCTCATCGCCCAGCTATTCGTCGACAACGGCGGGTTGCCGCTGAACTACGCGCCGTATGCGCCGCTGATCACGTTCAGCTATCACTTTGGCTTTCACAGTGTCGTGGGCGCGCTCAGCACGCTCACCGGCATTCGAACGATTTCGCTGGTGCCCATCGTCGGCCAGTTGTTGCAGGCGGCGGTGGCGCTGACCACGGCATTTTGGGCCGGCTCCTTCTTCAAATCTCGCGGCACAGCGCTGGCCGCCGCCGTCGTGTGCGGCCTGGCCTGTGCATTGCCGGCCGCCATGGGCAGTTGGGCCCGCTACACCCAGCTTACCGGTCTGGTGCTGCTGCCCATTTTGCTGGCGTTGTTCTGGCAATGGTTGGACGTGCGCATGCCCCGCACCGGTATCCCTGTCCTGGCCGTGTTGATCGCGGGTCTGGCCCTGTCGCATTATCGCGTCACCATCATGGCCGGCCTGGGCATGCTCACGCTCTACATCGCCTGGAAGATTCGCCAGCGCCAGGTGCGGCCGTCGTGGCGTGAGGTGGAGCGGGTGGTGGGACTGGCCGTTCTCATTGCCGTGCTGTATGGGCCGTGGTTGTATCGCACCATTTTGTCGCGCCAGATCGGCTTCGGTTTCGCAGCCGCATCCGAATTTGTCAATCTCGACTCATTTTTTGATCTCAACCGGCTCGGCCCCTGGACGCTCAGTCATCCCACCAACACCGTGCTCATTGGTTTGGTGGCGTCGGCTTTTGTCGCGGCCGTGTTGCGCCGGAATATCCAGGCTGTTGCGATCGGGGTGTGGTCGGCCTTGCTCTGGGTGCTCTCGTCCGAGCGCATCCTCGGTCAATACATGGACACCGTCAGCGTGTTCATCTCGCTGTGCATTCCCGGCAGCCTATTGATCGGCTGGCTGTTGGCCGAAGTCTGGCGCACCAGTTCCCAACTCATCCCGGCGCGGCCGCGTTTCACCACAGCCTTAAAAACGATTACAGTCGTGCTGATCATTTTGGTGGCCGCGCGGGGTGCGCTTGCAAACCGGGGCGCGCTGCAGCAGGACAACGTGTGGGTGCAAAAAGACGACCTGGAGGTGGCCCAATGGATCGAGCAAAATACGCCGCCCAATGCGCTGATTCTCGGCAATACCTTTCGATTTCCCTACAACGCCCGCTGGGTGTTGGGTCAGGACGCAGCGTATTGGTTTCCACTGCTGGCGCATCGGCCCACGCTGACCATGCCCATGATCTACACCATCGAGCGCAGCTCGGTGTCCGATCTTGAAAATCCACTGATGCGCATTTTTGAAGTCAGCGACAATCTGGCCGCGCCGCCAGCCATGTTGGCATTACAGGCCGCTGGAGTACAGTATGTCTACATCGGCACTCGCGGTGGCCCCATCCAGCGGCAAACCCTGGATGCCTCGCCCTACTTCGAGCTGGAGTTTGCGGCCGGCTCCGCAGCGGTGTATCGTTTTTTGGGAATGGTGCCATCCTGACTTTGAGCGCCGGTCTGCGGCCCGATGGGTCAAACATGGCTTTGGAGTGTCTGCTATGACAGTTGAGCAAACCCGCTTAGTACTGGTCGGCATTGGCGTCGCGGCGCTGTTGATTGCACTGATAGGCCGTCGTCACAGTGTTCCGTTGCTCAAGGCGTTTTTCACCGAGCCGTCGCATCCCGTCAATCTAGCCCTCTTTCGCATCGTCATTTGTGTCACCCTGTTGATCTGGTTCGACCGGGCCAGCATCCAGCACTACAGCCAGTATCCGCGTGTATTGCAGTATCCGCCGTCTGTGCTGTGGATGTCGCTGGTCAATTACTTCCCGCTCACACCGGCCTTTGCATCTGTTGCGTTTCTGGTCTTTCAGGTGTCGTGCATTGCGGTGCTGATCGGGCTGCAAACGCGCTGGTCGGCCGTGATCCTGCTCATCAGCGCGCTCTACATCAGCATCATTCCGCAGCTCTTTGGCAAGGTCAATCACTATCACCACCTCATCTGGTTCACCGCCCTGCTCGCGGCCAGCCGCAGTGGCGATGCGCTCTCGGTGGATCAGATCATTCGCGCGGTGCGGCAAAAACTGCCCTGGTATTCACAGCCCGATGCCTCGGCCATCTCCGTTCGCTACGGGTTGCCGCTGCGTTTTGTCGCGCTGCTCATCGGCGTGCTCTACTTCTTCCCCGGCCTGTATAAGCTGTGGGATATCGGCTTCGATTGGATTGCCTCGGACAACCTGAAATGGTTGATGTATCTCAAGTGGTCGGAGTTGCGCGGCTGGCTGCCGTTCTGGCGCATTGATGAATATCCCTTGATCTATCAGTTGACCGCGCTTTACACAGTCGTGTTCGAGATCAGCTTCATCTTTGTCATTTTGTCACGGCGTCTGCGTCCTTTTGCGGCTTTGGTCGGCCTGGCCTTTCACAATGCCACCAGCGTCTTTTTGAACATCAGCTTCTGGCCGTTGCAGGTGTGCTATGTGGCGCTGTTTGACTGGTATGGCCTGTGGATGAAACTGCGCGGCTGGCTGGCGCGGCGTGCCAATAAAGCATTGCCAGCCACCCGCCACCCACTGCCAGCTACAGCAACAACACGCCCAGCAGTTCGGCTCACTACCGTGTTGCCGATCCTGCTCACGGGTTTTGTGTTGTTCTTTGGCAATATCTACACCGGCATCGCCCGCAGCGAAGACTACCCCTTCGGCCTGTATCCCACCTTTGCCTTTCGCGCTTTGCCCGAGACGCAAACGCTGGTGATCGATGCCTATGACACCGCCGGCAATGTAGTCGTCTTGACCGAGAGCGATTTCAGCCCCGAGGCCAGCCCCGAGCGCCTGCGCGCGCTGCTGTATCGTGTGCTAGGTGAGCCGGATGAGCGGCGGCAGGAGCGTCTGCGTGCCATCTGGTCGATGTGGGTGCACGACAACCCCAAACTCAAGGACATTAGCCGCGTGCAATTTTTCAGCGTGTCGCTTTCGACTGTGCCTGAAGATCAGGCGCGCAATCCACTCCGCCGCAATATGGTGTATGAGTTCTCGCCGGCGGTGAACGTGGTTGTGCAGCGATGAGAGTGCTGATCGCGACCACGGCCTTCCCGCGCTGGTCGGGCGATATCCACGGCGTGTTTGTGTGGGAGGCCGCGCGCGCGTTGCGTGAGGCTGGCGCGCAAGTCAGTGTCGTGGCCATGCACGCGCCCGGTTCGGCCCGCCACGAATGGCTCGACGGCATCGAGATCTTCCGGCCGCCGTATTTGCCGGAGCGGTGGGAGATCATGCGCAAAGAGACCGGCGGCATCCCCGTGATCTGGCGCAAGAGCAAACTGGCCCGTCTGACCCTCGCTCCATTTGCACTGCGGCACACCCTCGCCATCGCCCATATCGCCCGGCGCAATCGGGTTGATCTCATCCACGCCAACTGGACTTTATCGACGTTGACGGCCGGCCTCGGCAAAAGCATCCATCGCAAGCCCATCGTGGCCACAGTTCAAGGCAGCGATATTTATCAGGGCAGCCGGGTGGCCGGCGGCGCGCGTCTGACCCGCCTGGCGCTATCGGCCGCGAACACCGTCATCGCCCTCAGCCAGTCTTTGCGCGAGGCCACAGCCCAGTTCGGCGTGCCCATCAACACCATCGAAGTGATTCCCAACGGCGTTGATGTCGGCCGCTTTGTGCCAGTGGAGCATGAACGAGACTGCATGGTGCTGTTTGCCGGCTCACTCATCGAGCGCAAGGGTGTGCGATTTTTGCTGGCGGCTGCGGCGCGCATTGTGAAGGTTGTGCCCGATTGCCGCTTCGTCATAGCCGGCGATGGCATGCAACGTGAGGCGTTGATGCAACTGGCTGAGCAATTGGGTGTGGCCGGCTGTGTGCAATTTCTGGGTGAGCAAACCCAGGACCAACTGCGCGGCTGGATGCAACGCGCGTGGGTGTTTGTGTTGCCGTCGCTGGAGGAGGGCCTCGGCGTGGTCTTGCTCGAAGCACTGGCGTGCGGCACACCCTGCGTTGGCTCGCGGGTCGGCGGCATTCCTGATGTGGTGGTGCCTGGCACGGGCTTGCTGGTGCCGCCGGCGGATGAGCTCGCACTGGCCGACGCCATTGTGCAACTGCTGCAAAACCCAACGCAATGGCAGGCATTGAGCACCGCCGCGCGGCAACGTGCGCTCGATTACTATAGCTGGCCCATCATCGCCGTGCAATTGATGCAGGTGTTTGAGAAGGTGGTTGCCGGTCGGTAAACTGGCACACTCAGATTTCGCCAGAATTCATTTCAAACCATTAAGCCTCATGCAGCACTATCTCAAACGCGCCCGTGCGCGCATCGAAAAGGATTTGATCCATTCCCCCGAGCGGCGCTACTTCTCGCCCGTGTTCTATGGCCAGTATCAAATCACCCTGCCGTTGATTGAGAAATATGCGCACGGCCGCTTCATCGATCTGGGCTGCGGCGAGATGCCCTACCGCCAGTTTATCGAGGGCCGGGTCGAGGTCTATGACAGCTTCGATGTGGAATCGCGCACGACCGGCGTCACCTATATCGGCGACATTCAGGACATGCGAGCCGTTGCCAGCAACAGCTATGACAGCGCCGCCTGCCTGGAGGTGTTGGAGCATGTGCCCGATCCTTTTCGCGCGGCCTCCGAGATTTACCGCATTTTGAGCCCCGGTGGTGTCCTGGTGCTATCGGTGCCGCACCTCAGCCGGCTGCACGAGGAGCCGAACGACTTTTATCGCTATACCCGCTACGGCGTGCGCCGGTTGCTGGAACAGGCCGGCTTTCAGGTCGAAAATGTATATCAGCGCGGCGGCTTGTTTTCATTCCTGGGCCACCAAACCTCGACGCTGCTGCTGGGGCTGGCCTGGCCGGTGCCGGTGGTGAAGCAGGCCGCCTGGTTCATCAACAAATGGCTCATCACCCGCGGCGCATTCGCGCTCGATAGCCTCATCGACCATTCCGGCCTGTATGCACTGGGCTACACCGCCGTCGCTCGCAAACCATGAAACTTCGCGCCTATCAGGAACACTTCTTCGACCTTTGCCCCGAAGTGGGCAACGAGGCGACGCGCCTGCGCCGCGCTGCCAAAATCGCCAATCTGTTGGAACGCCATGCCGGCCGGGTGAATCCACGGCCGCTGCGCGAGATGGTGTGTCTGGATCTAGGCTGCTCCAGCGGCGTCATCACCTGCGCGTTGTCGCCGATGTTCAAGCACGTGATCGGCGTGGACTACGACGATGTCGCGCTCAAGCACATTCCATCCGATTGTCAGGCGGTGGCCAATGTGGCCTTTGCGCGCGGCGATGCGATGCGGCTGGGGCTGGCCGATGGGTCGGTCGATGTGATCATTTGCGCCCAGGTCTACGAGCATGTGCCGAGCGATGTGCAACTGGTGGCCGAAATGTATCGGGTGCTCAAGCCCGACGGCTTTATTTTCTTCAGCGGCCCCAACAAGCTGTATCCCATCGAGCCGCATTACTTTCTGCCGTTTCTCCACTGGCTGCCCAGCGCCTGGGCCGATGCCTGGCTGAGCAAGTTGCAGCGCGGCGACCACTATTATGAACGCTCGCGCACGTGGTGGAGCCTGCATCGATTGTTCCAACAATTTACCGTGCTCGATGTCAGTTGGGACGTGTTGGTGCAACACGCCCAACGCGAAACGCAATCGGCCCACACGGCGCAGCCTGCGGCCAACCCCAGGTTTGTCCCCAAAGTAGGCTGGGCCTGGCGCTGGATCGCAGCCGCACCGCAACCCTTGCAGCAGCTCATCATTCCACTGCTGCCCAATTTTAACTGGCTGTTGTCCAAACGGGCAGATCATGGCGTATCCTGATTTGCCGGACGCATCGCTGGGCAGACCCAACGTGACCCCAACACCGAATCGATGGGGCCGCATCCGCACCCTATTGAAGCGAGTGGGTTTGGCCATCGGTGCCGGCTTGTTGATCTGGCAAACCTGGCGCGCAATCGGCCAAATTTCGACGGCTGGCCTGGCCCTGCCCAGTTGGCAGGTGATGGGGGTGGCTCTGATCCTGGCCATGGTGTCGCACCTCACCCAGATGGCCGGCTGGCGCGAAGTGATGGCCGGCTTGGGGACGCGTCTGTCATGGCGTAGCGTTATGGAGGGCTATATGCTGTCGATGCTGCCGCGCTATATCCCCGGCACGGTGTGGGGTTACCTCAGCCGAGGGCAATGGTTTTATGATCGCGCCGGCGTCACGTTTCGAGCCAGCTCCATCAGCTCTATTATGGAGATGGGCTTGATCATCTTATCCGGACTGGTGTTTGCCGCCGCAACCTACACCCATTCATTGTGGGCCGGGTTGCTGGTCGTGATCGCGGTATCTGTGGGTTATGTAGCGTTGGGTCAAGTCCTCAAACGGCTCTCCCTCACCGGCAAATGGCCGCTCATCCCACTACCCAGCTTCCTAAAATCGTTCGCTTTATACGGCCTGATCTGGCCGCTGTATGGCCTCATCATTGCGAGTCTACTGTCGGTAACCACCG
>JBBQST010000194.1:0-8648 GCA_038213625.1 Thermoflexales bacterium | reverse complement strand
AAACTAAACCGGCGGCGGCGCTAATAAATTCGCGCCGACGCCGTTTTGTCTATCTATTTAGCCCGCCTTCGCCAGTTCCACGGCCTTCTGTGCGGCCTCGCCCAGCGTATCGGCGCTGTGCAGATGGGCGCTCTCGAGAATGCGCTTGCCCTCTTCCATGTTGGTGCCGACCAGGCGCACCACCATCGGCACTTTCACATCCACCACCTGCATGGCATCGACAATGCCGCGCGCCACTTCGTCGCAGCGGGTGATACCGCCGAAGATATTGATCAGCACGCTCTTGACCTTCTCATCGGCCAGGATCAGCCGCAGCGCCGCCGCCACTTTGTCGGCCTTCGCGCCACCGCCCACGTCCAGGAAGTTGCTGGCGCTGCCGCCGTAGAACTTCACCAGGTCCATGGTGGCCATGGCCAGGCCGGCGCCGTTTACCATGCAACCCACTTCGCCATCCAGCGAGATGAAATTGATGCCGGTCTGACGAGCCTGTTTCTCAGCCTCGCTGTCCTCGTCCGGATCGCGTTGGGCTTCCAGATCGGGGTGGCGATACATGGCGTTGTCGTCGATGACGAGCTTGCCGTCCAGCGCCACCAGCTTCATGGAGCCATCGGCCTGGGCCACGGTGGCCAATGGGTTGATCTCGGCCAGTGACGCGTCGTTCTCTACAAAGGCCTGGGCCAGGCCGCGCGCAATCTTGGCGAACTCGGCCCATTGGGTCTTGGGCAGACCAATGGCCACGGCCACATCATTAGCCATGTATTGGGGCAAACCCACGAAGGGATCAATCGGCACGCGCACGATCTTCTCCGGCTGGGTCGCGGCCACCTCTTCGATGTCCATGCCGCCGGCCGCACTGGCCATCAGGGTGGCGCGCCGGTTGGCCCGATCGATCACCACGCCGAGATAAATCTCGTTGCGAATGTCGGCCGCGGGATCAATCAGCACGCGCCGCACCGGCAGGCCCTTGATTGTCAGCGCCAGAATCGCCTCGGCCTTCTCGCGCACCTCTTCGAGCGTCTTGGCCACCTTGACGCCGCCAGCCTTGCCACGACCGCCGACCAGCACCTGCGATTTGATGACCACGGGCAGGCCAATCGACTCAGCCGCATCCACGGCTGCATCGGCATTGTCGACGACGATGCCATTCGGCACAGGCACGCCGTACTTGCCGAAGATTTGTTTGGATTGATATTCGTGCAGTTTCATAGTTCTTAATCAGTCACATGGGCGGAGCGAGTGCTTGCACACCCTGTTTTCAAGCAGTTTCAAACTTAAAGCTATTGTATGCCAACCCAATTTTTTAATCGATGGATAGGCTAGATCGTCTTGGGCAAGCCGGCCGGCGAAACCAATCCTCCACCAGCCGAATGACTGCGGCGGTGAGCACGCCAACGATGGCGCCGAGCAGGATGTCTAGGCCTCTGGGCATGATTTGAAAAGCCGCTGGCTGTTAGTGGCTGGCTAGCAGCTAGCAGCTGGCAGCTAGCAGCTAGCAGCTGGCAGCTAGCAGCTGGCATCTGGCAGCTAGCAGCTGGCAACTGGCAGCTGGCAGCTAGCAGCTGGCAGCTGGCAACTAAGAGTCAATCACCTTCACCACACCGTAGCCCAAGTTCACCAGACCCTCAAGCGCCTCGGCCTCTGTCGCAAGCACTTCCTCACGAATCAGGATGAGGTCGCTGCCGCCACGCGAAAGCACCACGGTGAGATGGGCAACGCCTTCGATCATCTGGCCGCGCGATTTAATGTAGACGCTGGTATGCCGAGTTTGCACCTGCTCCAACAATTCGGCAATCCGGCTCTCATCACCTTTATCCAACACGATGTTGCGCTCGACATAGCCACCGGTGCCGATGGTGCGCGCCAACACCGGCTGCAACGAGGTGGCGTAGATGTCTTTCATCTCCGTCGGCACACCAGGCAGACAAATCAATGTTGTTGGGCCGATCTCTAGCGCAAGGGCCGGCGCGGCACCGGTGGAATTGGCCAGCACTTCGCCGCCACGCGGGAAATAGGCCATTTTTCGGCGCGCCTCGTTCAGCGTCGCATCAAAATTCGGCCGAATGGTGGCGATATATTCATAGCGTTTGCGCACCATTTCCAAAGCCGCCTCGTTCAACTCCAACGGCAAATCCAATGTGCGCGAGATGGCGCGAAAGGTCATGTCGTCGTCGGTGGGGCCAAGGCCGCCGGTGGTGAGGATGAGCTTGGGCGCACGTTGAAGTGCGCCGAGGAGATATTCGCCGATGTCATCGTAATCGTCGCGGACCATAGCTGCGCGACGCACCTGTGCGCCCAGGCCAGTGAGATTGCGAACAAGCCAGTGGGTGTTGGTATCGAGCACCTGACCGACCAGCAGTTCGTTGCCGATCGAGAACAGCTCGACGAAATTATTGTTGAGATTTGTGTCGTAGGCCATGATGAGTTGGTAACGCCAGTAAAGTGAGTAAGGTTGGTAAGGTTGATAAAGTGAGTAAGGTGATACGCGACTCAAGTATTGCCAGTAACCTTACCAACCTTACTCACTTTACGAACCTGCTAAACACGTCCGCGCCGGTTATTGCTGACAAAACTCCTCGACGACCTCATAGAGTACGCGCGTGCCCCAACCCAGTGAGTCGATGGCAACGCGTTCGTCGTGGCCATGCACTAGATCAGCAAATCGCTCGCCCTGTTTGAACTTCATCGGCGAGAAGCCGTAGCACTTGACACCCAGCTTCACCAGGTGTTTGGCATCGGTTGCGCCCGTCATCATGGTGGGAATGGGAATACCGTTGGGGTCGTGCTGCTTGAGTTTGTCGCCCAGGAACTTGAACAGCGGGGTATTGAAATCGAACTCGCACGGCTGGGATTCGCTATCCACCTCAAACGTGACGTGTCGCGCATCATCGCCCAGTGCAACCTGCATTTCACGAATGATATCGGCGGCGGTGAATCCCGGCAAGGTGCGGCAATCGAGCACGGCGGTTGCGTCCGAGGGAATCACGTTGGTTTTCATGCCCGCCTTCAAACCCGTGGGCGAAACCGTATTGTGCGTCACGGCGCGCAACTCTGCCGTCAACCCTGGATCGCGCAGCATGGCATCCATCGCCAGCTCATTCATACCCGACGAGGTGACGGCTCGAATGGCCGCACCCATTGCGCCGCCCAAGCCATCGGCCAGCCCACCAATGAAATGTTGCACCGTCGCCGTCATGTGCATGGGCAGCTTGGCGCGGCCGAGTTTATCTACCGCTCGGCTCAGGTGCACCACGGCGTTGTCATCGTGCGGCACGCTGGCGTGGCCAGGCCGGCCGTGGGCGATCATGCGCATCCAGGCCGTGCCTTTCTCGGCCGTTTGGATGGGGTAGAAGCAGCGCGCATAGTTGCCGCTGCCGATATACATGGAGAAGCCGCCAAACTCACTGAGCGCATATTCGGCGCGCAGCAGATCAGGATATTTGTCGGTCAATGGCCCGATGCCCTGATTGTCATCGGTCTCCTCATCCGCCGTCATGGCAAAAATAATGTCGCGGTTGAGGTTGGGGTAAATGCCGTCGTGGGCCGCGCCGCCGCTGTTGAGCTGGCGCGCCATCGCCAGGAAAACAGCCAGTTGCATGGCCCCGATACCCTTCATATCCAGCGTGCCACGGCCATAGACATAGCCATCTTTGA
Source organism: Thermoflexales bacterium (assembly GCA_038213625.1). Lineage (GTDB taxonomy): Bacteria > Chloroflexota > Anaerolineae > J036 > Brachytrichaceae > JANMVQ01. The sequence continues at coordinate 4,997 of JBBQST010000194.1, read as the reverse complement.
TATCGCCGCCAAACGGATCGGTGGTCCACTTATCGCGCTCCACCGGCACGACATCTGTGTGCGAGTAGAGCAGCAGCGGGGCCGCATTGCCATTGCCTTTGAGCCGCGCAACGACATTGCCACGGCCAGGAAACATTTCGATGACGGTGGGGGCAATGCCGTTTTGATGCAGGATGGCCGCGACGTGGTCGGCTGCGATACTTTCATTGCCAGGCGGGTTGCTGGTATTGAGCCGGATCAGGCCCTGTAAAAGGTGAATGGTCTCTTCGGCCAGGGAATCTGCGTGTAGTAACGACACTAAGCAAGTATAAGCGGGAGCGCATACAAAGACAGGGACAGGGCTTCATGGCTTCATTTGCGATTTAGCATTGAACGATTTACGATAGTAACCTGCGTCGTGGACGAATTTATGGAATTCAAGACAGGCCAGGCGCAAAATCAGCAAGTAGAAGACAAAACCGTACATGGCTAAGATCACCCCCCGTTCTGAAGACTTTTCCCAGTGGTATTTGGATGTGCTGCGCGAGGCCGATATGTTCGATTATGGCCCCGTCGGCGGCACCATCATCGTGAAGCCCTACGGCTGGACGCTGTACGAGAATATGCGAGACGCGCTAGACAAGCGCTTCAAAGACACCGGCCATGTGAATGCGCAATTTCCAATGTTCATTCCCATGAGCTTTCTGCGCCGCGAGGCCAGCCATGTGGAGGGCTTTTCGCCTGAGCTGGCTGTGGTCACCATCGGCGGTGGCAAGGAGTTGGAAGAGCCGATTATTGTGCGGCCGACCAGCGAGACGATCATTGGCGATGCCTACTCACGCTGGATCAAAAGCTACCGCGACTTGCCGGTGCTGATCAACCTGTGGAATAGCGTGGTGCGCTGGGAGAAACGCACCAAGCCATTTTTGCGCACGATGGAGTTCTATTGGCAGGAAGGCCACACGGCCCATGCCACTCACGAGGATTCGTGGGCTGAGGTGATGCGCATGTTGGATGTGTATCACGACCACGGCATGGAAGATTGCGCCATGCCCAGCATTCGCGGCCGCAAGTCCAAAAACGAGCGCTTTGCCGGTGCCATCAACACCACCAGCCTGGAAGCGATGATGGGCGACAAGAAGGCGCTACAAGCCGCGACCAGCCACGATCTGGGCCAAAACTTTGCCAAAGCATTCGAGATCAAATATCTGGATCGCGACAACACCGAGAAATACTGCTGGACCACCTCATGGGGGCTAAGCTGGCGCTTTCTAGGCGCACTGGTCATGATGCACGGCGACGATCAGGGTTTGCGGCTACCACCCAAGGTGGCGCCAATTCAGGTGGTGGTGGTGCCCATCTTTAAGAACGACGATGAGAAGAGCAAAGTGATCGAAGTGGCCGATCGCATTTTTGCCACGCTCAAAGCTGGCGGCCTACGCGTCAAATTTGACGACCGCGATGAGACGCCGGGCTTCAAGTTCAATGACTGGGAGATGCGCGGTGTGCCGGTGCGGGTCGAGATTGGCCCCAAAGATGTGGCCAACAACAGCGTTGCGTTGGCGCGGCGCGATGTTCCTGGCAAGGCCGGCAAAGTGTTTGTGCCACAGGAAGGCCTGCTCGAGCGCATTCGCATACTGATGGACGACATTCACACCTCGCTCTATCAGCAGGCTCACACGTTTTTGACGCAGAACATTCGCGAAGTCAACACGCTTGAAGAACTGAAAGAGGCTGTGCAAGTGGGCTGGGCGCTGGTGCCGCTGCTGGATGATCCGGCCGTGGATGCCAAAATCAAAGAAGAGTTGCAGGCCACCAACCGCAATTTCCCATTCGACCAGGCCGAGGGCGAATGGACGTGCGTTGTCACAGGGCAAAAAGTGCGCGAACGGGCGTTGGTGGGCAAGGCCTACTAACGGATGTCACGAGTGGCGGTGTGGGCTGGCCTCAACCTATGCAGGAGTTGAGGCACGTGGGGAAAAACGCCTAGTAGTTGTCAAAAGTTCTTGTTCATCCCTTCGGCGTCGTTCCCTTCGACTCCGCTCTGGGAACGGGCTCTAGCGAGCCTCGGTGGCTGAGCGGAGTCGAAGCCACTAGGGTGACGGGAGCGACAGAACTTTTGGCGACCTACTTAACGCCACAGCGCCGGCAAATACACATGGGTGGTGGATTCCATGCGCAACATCGTGTCACCCATTCGCGCCGGCCCATACGGGTGCGTGTCTCCGTCCTGTTCCATTTCGACCAGCCAATAGAAATAGGTGCGCCCTTGCACGGCGCTGGTATCTAGCACCGTGTATTTTGCGCCACTCCCATTGACCGACTTTGACGCGATCACACTGCGGCTCATTTGAACCGCCGATCCGAAGTCTGCACTTTCGCCTCCATAGAGCAGGAAGCCAAAGGTGTCGTACTCCTGACCGGTCTCCCAGGTGATGACTCCATTCGCCAATGCACCTGCGCCTTGCCACCGTGCACTGAAATCTTTGAGCAGGATGGCCGTGGGCGCAATGGGCAACCGCGCCTCATCTTCCCCCTGCACGACGATGGTGGATGTGCGGCCAGTTTGGGCGGCGGCGTAGGCGGTGTTCACGATCTGGGTTCGGCCGCCTGCACCCGCAATCGTCACACGCACTGCAAAACTCACCGAATAGGTTCGTCCTGCTGCCAGCATGGGCATGGCCCATTTCAGTAGATTGCCATCGGCGCTTAGGGTTGCGGGGTTGGCACTGCCCGACACATAGGTCAGCCCATCCGGCAGCGGATCGCTGATGACGACGAATCGAGCCTCCCCCGCTCCCACATTCGTGACCTGAATCGTGTAGGTCACGAGATCCCCGCCGAAGACACTCACCCCTGAATGCATTGAGGTTTTGCTGACTTGCAGCACGGCGCTGGCATCCGGTGATTCCGTCGCCATTGGCGTATCCGTGCTTAACGGTGTCTGGGTGTCGGTAGAAGTAGGAAGTGCGGTGGGTGTCTGGGTGTCCGTGGGGATGAATGTGTCCGTGGCGGTGGGTGTCGGGGTGTCGGTAGCAGTGGGCAATGCGGTGGATGTTGGAGTGGGTGTCGGCGTGGCTGTGGGTGTCGAAGATGCCGTGCCGGTGGGCGCGATCGTTGGGTTTGGTGTGTCTGTGGCGGTGGGTGTCGGGGTGTCGGTAGATGTGGGCAGTGCGGTCGGCGTCTCGGTGTCCGTTGGGTTTGGTGTATCTGTAGCAGTGGGCGTCGCCGTATCAGCAGGCATTGGCGTCAGGGTCGGCGTCGCAGTTGGAGTATCCGAGGGTGCCGCTGTAGGCGTGGCGGTTGGCTCTACGCCGTCAATAAAGCTGGTCGCCGACGAAGTATTATTGGCAACCACGCCATCCCCCGCCACCATAAGCTGCACCTGGTTGGTAATGCCATTTTCGGCCAGCGCTGCCGTCGCCGAAGGCAGCACCACGATATTCAATGTGGCCGTGGCATTAATCGGCAGACCTGCCAGCAAGGTGAAAGTGACCTGATTGGCTGCATCCAACCCGCCTACCTGTGCAAACAGTGCGCCGCTGAAACCCGCATACGTCACCTCCAACGGCAACTGCTCCAGCAGTGTGATCGGCCCCGAATTCACCAGGCTGGCATTCGTCAACTGGATCGTATAGGTCAGAGGCTGGCCGACACTGCCGGTCAGTGGCGCGGTTTTGCGCACACTCACATCCAGCCCGGCCACCACGGTGCTGGTTGCGAACGCGGTGTTGTTGATCATGATCACATCGCCGGTGGTGCTCACCTGGACGGTATTCGTCAGTACCGTGGGCGAGATTTGCAGCGCAGTAATCTGTGCCAACACCACCACCGTCGTCTGCTGCCCACTCGGCAACAGGCCGAGATTGCAACTCAAAGTCACGCCATCGCCATTCAACGCGCAACCTGCGGAGTCTGCGCGGTAGCTCAATCCAGATGGAAGGGTGTCCATCAAGTTCACCAGATTGGCGTCCAGCACGCCCGCGTTGGACACGATGAGGGTATAGGTCAGCACATCACCCAGGTGAACCATGCCGATAGGGGCTACCATCTTTTGCACGCTGATCTCGGGCGTGGCGCAAACAGGTAACCGCCTGATGCTGCCGGTGTTCGTGCTCCCCGGTGTGGCACTGCCGATTGGGACGCTGCTCCAGGCGCCGCCCGCATCCGTATTCGCGCCATCGTTTGTTTGCTGAATGATCTGGCCTGTCGTCGCAGGGGGCGTGGGTGCGCTCCAGGTCAATCCGGCAGGTGGCGCATTGACGGCCGAGCCGGCCCCATAAGCGACGTAATCCAGGGGCGTTCCTGCGATGTGGGTCCCCAGGTAGAGCGCGACGTTATCGCCCGTGTTGTTTAGCGTTGTCACCCCGTTGCCGATGAAATAGGTGATGACGCCATTCACCACCGCATTGCCATCGTTGGCCCGGCTGCCGTCGTTGTAGATCAGCACATAGGTGCCGGCTGGGATGCCGCCCGGTGGCGCTGTGATCATGCGCTCGAAGGCACTGATCGCAGAAGCCTCATTGTCGGTGATGAAGAAGGACGTGCCGCCGGGGATGTCGAACCGGGCGAACAGCTCAACATACTCGTTGTTGGTGTTGGCCAGACCACGATAGTGCACCTCGTTGATGACAAGTGCCGGCCCCGTACACTCATATCCGGCTGGAACGAGTGGCGGCAGCGTCATCACGGTGCTGGCCGAGGCCACATTATTGGCCGCATTACTGTCTTCGGTGGCCGTCGCTTGCGCAGTGTTAATCGACGTTCCAACGGCGCTTGCTGTCGCATTGATGACGATATCAGCGTGATCATCACCACGCAACACCCCAACGTCACATACGACGACGCCGGCCATGAGCGTACACATCGATGCTGGTGTGACCGAGTTGAACACCACGCCTGGGGGTTGTGTGTCCGTAACCACGACATTCGTCGCAGCGTGCCCGCCGAGATTGCTGACGCGCAAGGTGTAGTTAAATGATCCATTGACAAAGGCGGTGCTGGGAGCTTGTTTGGTG
>JBBQST010000193.1:0-8686 GCA_038213625.1 Thermoflexales bacterium | reverse complement strand
CCCGACGTCTATTCCCCCGAAGAGCCTCAGGCCCCCGCGCCATGAAATTTCGATATTCGAGGACGAATGTGACGCAGCGGCCGAGCGATAGCCTGCCGCAAGCCGGGGCGAGGCACGGCATGTCCTATCAAGCCCTGGTCGCCAATCTGGTTCGGCAATATGTAGCGGGTCAAATTCAGATTTCTTCATAAGCGTCGCTTGGTTCACTGAAATATATTCATTTCTTGATCCACTATCGCAGCGAGGTTGCGCCTGGATTCCCGCCTGCGCGGGAATGACGATGGAGGCGATAGCTCCAATTTTTCTACCGCTTTAATCTCCTAACTTTCATATTTCTTTGCGCCTTCGCGTCTTTGCGTGAGCTTCAAAAATCTCAGCCTGCGGCCCGCGCCACGGCAATCATGCGCGGGCTGTCATCGGCATAGTCGCTCAGGTCGTAGTCGCCGTACCAGCGCGGCGCGGCAAAGCCCGTTTGCAATAGCAGCAACTCCATCTCGTGCTTGAAGACATGGCGCAGCCGAAACGTCACTTCGGTGGTTTTGTGGTTCTTGGCGGCATTGCCTTTTCGACCGGCATCGCGCTCCAGCATGCGGTAGCTCAGCTCCTGCTCCTGCGTCGTCCAGAACACCCGGCTCGACACAAACTTTTCAATCTGGGTGCCGCTGCCTGGCTCGATGATGCTGGCCTCAAACTCGAACTCACCGTCGTCGGGCTGATTGGCCAGCTCGTCGTTGGGCGGTAGATCAATGATCAGGGTGCCACCCTCGGCCAGATTGGCCCGCGCCGCGCGCAGGGTCTGCAACTGCGCTTCTTGCGACAAGTTGTGCAGGAACGTGTTCAGGGCAATGAACGCCAGGCCAAAGCGCCGCTCCGAGGCATACGTCAGCGCATCGGCCAGCACCAGCTGCGCGCTGGGTGCAGACGAAGGTTGCGCCGCCAGCCGCTGTTGCGCAATCGCCAGCATTTCGGGCGAGTTGTCGATGCCGACGATGTCGAGGCCGGCCTGGGCCAGTGGAATCAACACACGGCCCGTGCCGCAACCAATTTCCAGAATCGGCTGATCTGGGGCCAGCTCGCGCGCCAGTCGCTCATACATGTGCAGGTCGGCGGTGTAGAGATAGTGCTGCAAGTCATACACCCGCGCCAGCACGGCATAGGGAGAGGAATCCATGCCGGTGAGGGTAGCGGGGAACAAGGTCGCTGTCTATGGGGTGTTGGGGGCTGCTGGCAATTGGCTGCTAGCGGCTAGCCGCCAATTGCCAGCAGCCATCCCTTCCCGCCATCCCCTCCCGCCACAATGTGCTTCCCGCCTCTATAATCTTCAACCATGAGCAGCAACCTTGAGCCAACCCAGCCCGCAGCTGCAAATGCGCCTGCTAATGGAGATCCAGATTTTGATGGTAACGGCGATGTCATCGCCGGAGATACGTCGCGGCCATCGCGCGCCTGGATGCAATCTCCGACGCGTTACATTGTCTCGGGGTTGCTCATCATCTTTGCCCTGGTCGGCGTCTGCATCGCCATCATCCTGCTGGCCGGCGGCCGCAATGTGGGCCCGGCCACACTTTCGCCGCCGAGCAATGTTCCAACCCTGTATGCCCTCGTCAACCCTTCGCCGGGCCAGCCGTTCGCGGTGCAGGGCTCCAGCTTCCAACCTGGCGAGAGTGTTGATCTGTATGCCTCCAACAGCCTGACCGCCAGCGTCAGCGATTACATCTCGCTCGGGGTGGCCGTGGCCGGAAACGATGGCGCGTTTATCAAAAACGACACGGTGATCCCGCCCGAGCGAATCACCGGCAACACGATTTATCTCATCGGTCGTGGCAGCATCTATGGCTTCACCAACCCAGTGGCTGCACAACTGGCCGGCGCGCAGCCGCCCACACCGCCTGCGGATCAAGGCACAATCACACCCACCACCGAGGCCGGCCCCATCACCACCACGGCCACGCCTGGTGGTGCCAATCAGCCCGACCTGGTCATTGGCGATGTGCTCATCCAGCTGCAACCCGGCATTGATTGCGCCCAGTCTTCACAGTTGGGTCTGTTGATCGAGGTGAAGAACGTGGGGCCAGTGGCCGCGCAACTGTTCGTGGTGAATGTGAATGGCACCGACTTCACCGTCAACACCGGACTGCAACCCAACCAGACGTTTGTATTCTGGGTGCCCGGCTTTGCCGCTGGCGAGAACCGCATCGTCATCGACTCGGTCAATAACGTCACCGAAATTAACGAGGAAAACAATTCGGTCTTCCTGACGTTGCCAGTGCCGACGCTGCCGCCCAACTGCCCCACGGCCACCACGCCGCCCAATACCAACCTGCCCGATCTCACCCTCGGCAACATCAGCATCCAGCTGCAACCCGGTGTCGATTGCCGCAATTCGGTGCAACTCGGCCTGCTGATTGAGGTCAAAAACATTGGGCCTGCTGCGGCAGGCAGCTTCAACATCAGTGTGAACGGCACCATCGGCACCATTGCTGGTCTGGCGCCCAACCAGTCGACCCAGGTGTGGGTGGCCGGTTACGCCGCGGGGCCGAACACCATCGTCATCGACCCGAACAATCAAATTCAAGAGTTGAACAAGGCCAACAACACGGCCTCGATCAATCTGCCTGTGCCGACGCTGCCGCCCAATTGCCGGCCCACCTCGACGGCCACCGCCACACCCGATCCCAACGCCACCGGCATCTGGTTTGGCAGCTTCTATCCCAACCGCGATCTGGACGACCCGATCGTGTATCAGAACAACTACCCGGCGCTCAACATCAACTGGCGCAACGCCGCGCCCGGCCCCGGCGTGCCCAACACCAACTGGTCGGCCGTGTTCCTGCGCAACGAGAATTTCCCCAGCAACGACAACTACGAGTTCACGCTCAGCGCCGACAACGGCGTGCGCGTCTACATCGACGGCACCCAGGTCTTCAACGAGTGGTTCGTGACCGGCTACCGCACCCGCACGTTCAGCGCGTCCATCTCACGCGGGGTGCACCAGATTCGGGTGGAGTACTTCCATGCCAGCGGCCAGGCTGCGCTGGCGCTGTCGTGGAAGGTGGGCTACACGGCCTGGGTGGGCCGCTATTACAACTCGAACAACTTTAGCGGGCCGGTCGTGCTCAAACGCGATGATCTGTGCAACACCACCAGCCCGTGCGATCCGTATGCCATCGACTTCAACTGGGGCTTCGGCTCGCCCGATCCCAGCATCAGCCCCGACAACTTCTCGGTAGCCTGGGAGCGCACGATTAACCTGCCAGCCGGCACGTATCGTTTCTATGCCGATGTGGATGATGGGATCCGCGCCATCGTGGCCGGCCAGACCGTGTTCGACAACCTGGGCACCGGCGCGAAAGATGGCTTGACCAACCAGATCACTCTGCCTTCGGGCAACCACTTCTTCCAGGTGCAATACGTGGAGTATTCGGGCCAGGCGCGCATCCGCTTCCGCTGGGAGCAGATCATCCCGCCCACACCCACGCCGACGGCCACCGCACCTCCCACCAACACGCCGCTGCCCTTGCCGCCGACGAATACGGCCACGCTGGCCCCGCCGCCGCTAGACACATCGACCCCGACCAACGTGCCGCCACTGCCGAACACAGCCACACCCACCAACATTCCGCCGCCGCTAGACACGCCAACACCGACGGTGCCGCCACTCCCGCCGGTTGAAACCTCCACGCCAACACCGACGGTGCCGCCACCCTCCGACACGCCTACTGTCGAGCCCGTAGTGCCGCCGATCATCATTACGACGCCCTAAACGACGCCCTTAAAAATGTGGGCGGCCAGCAGCCAGCCGCCCACAACCAGCAGCCTCTCACCAACCTCGCGCCCAGTTGCGCATAAATTTGTCTTCAAGCCTCCAGCGCAATGGGTTGAACCCAGCGTAATTCAATTGACCTGATGCGCGGGTTTAATTCCCAGGACAAACCACCCCAAACTTCGACTGTGTGCATGGGGTGCGGCCGCGCCAGGGACGAAGTTGCCAAGTGCTGTAAAGCGATACATACTCTCTGCGGCTAGGGCGAGTACACCAAGACTGGTCTGCAATGAGAACAACGTGTGGACCAGCTTTTGCATTGTTATGAGACTGGATATAAACACATTTCTGATTCACAACACCAAAAAGCACCCCAACAGTACAAAACGCCTTACTGACGAATCCACTTGGATCAATCCCCAGGCCCCACGTTGCGGCGTTGTATCTCGGTGTTCCAGGACAGATTAGAAAAACAGTGAGATGTTGAGTGAAATGTCAAAGGTTGAAGGTTGAAGGTTGAAGGTTGAAGGTTGAAGGTTGAAGGTTGACAGGAAGACAATGATCATGAATCAGAAAACTGCAAGCACACATTCGTTGACACAGCCGACTTCGCGCCGCAGCTTTTTAAGGCGCGCAGGCGGATTGTTGGGTGTGATGGCGCTGTCGGCCTGCACGGCACCTCCCCCGGCGCCGCCAGAACCGGCACAGCAGCCCCAAGCACCCACCCTGGCCCCTGCCTCGGGAGCCGCAACCACACCGGTTGCAGCCAACAGCGCGGCCACTTATCCTCGCACGGTGACGGATTCATTGGGCCGCAAGGTGACGTTTAATTCACGGCCACAGCGGGTGGTGGTGGACACCTATTCCTATGTGCTCGACGAATTGCTCCTGCTCGGCGCGCCTCCCATCGCCTATCAGTCTTCGCTCGAGGAGGAACTGCCGGTATGGACACGTGAGGCGCTCAGCAAGGGTGACATCGAGCTGGTGAACTTCAACGGGCAGCCTTATCCCAATCCCCCCAATTTCGAGCAACTGGCCGTGTTGAAGCCGGATTTGATTCTGGTGGATGACTATAGCAACGGGCAGGCCAAGCCCGAAGATCTGAAAAACTTTGCGACCTACGAGAAGATTGCGCCCGTGTTCGTGGTGGCCTTTACCGATGTCACGGGCACCCGGATTCGGATGCTGGCGGAAATATTGGGTCTGGAGGATAAGGTGGCCGAGATTGAAGCCAGCGACGCCAAACTGTGGGCCAGTGTAAAGCCGCCTCCCAAAGACAAAACACTGGCTGTCGCATTCGGCTACAAGGGACCAAACGGTGTGTCGGCCCAGGTCTACAACGGCGGTGGCGCGAGTGAGCTGATTGTGATGGAACGCAGCGGATTCAAGATCAAGAACTACGATCGTCCTAAGGGCGAGCGGGCATTCGAGATCTCAGAAGAAAATCTGACCCTGCTCGATGCCGACATGCTGTGGAACATTGCGCCCTATCCCGGTGTGGACACGGCCAAGGATTTTGAGGCAAGCCCGATCATTCAGTCGTTGCCAGTGGTGAAGGAGGGCCGGTATCGCCTGCTCAACTCGGATCAATCCCAGGCCATCCAACTGTGGACGCCACTCGCAACCAGTTTCCTGGTCGAAACCCTTAACGAACTGGTCGCCAGTTACAAATTCGACACCAATGCCCCTTAAACATCCTTGGAACAGAACGCTCTGTCTGCATGCGAAATGCGGCGTGACAGCCGTGCCGCGACAGCAGATTTGGGACAGAACAGGCAGAATTTAACAGAATTGAGAATGGGGTCCCATTCGGTTTCATTTTGTCTAAAAACCTGCCTGATTCTGCCTAAAATCTGAAAGCCTTTTAACTCCAAAAATAATCATGAACACGATGCTGGCAGAGCCAACGCACCGGTTGTTAACAACTTCGTCTCGTTACGATGCCAGGATTGCTCCATGACCACAGCCTCTTTGATTGCAACGGCTACCCCTGGCAAACGCCCCCGGACCGCGCGGCTGGTTCGTTCGCGCACGGCGCTGGTGTTGGGCCTGGTGGCGCTGCTCGGGGTGCTGGTCTTTGTCGCGGTCAGCAGTATCGCCTTTGGCGCGGCCAACATCACGCTCGCCACCGTGCTGCAAGCGGTGTTCAACTTCGATGCGGCCAGCACCCAGCACGTGATCATACGCACGCTGCGAGTGCCGCGCGCGGCGGTTGCAGTGGTGGTGGGAGCGGCGTTGGCCGTGGCCGGGGCTGTGATGCAAGGCTGGACGCGCAACCCGATGGCCGACACCGGTATTCTGGGCATCGAGACGGGTGCCGCGCTGGGGGTCGTATCAGCAGTGTTCTTCCTCAAGATCGCCTCCCTGCCCATGTATGCGCTATTTGCATTCGTGGGTGCAACCGTCACAGCCGCCGCCGTGTTTGGGCTGGGATCCTTGGGGCGCGGCGGGCCCACCCCTTTAAAGCTGACCATCGCCGGCGCAGGACTCTCGGCGCTGCTGGCTTCGCTCACCACCGGAATGCTAATTTTTAAACAGCGCACGCTGGAAGAGGTTCGTTTCTGGCTGGCCGGCAGCGTGGCCGGGCGCGACATCAATTTGTTGTATCAGGCGCTGCCCTATCTCGTCATCGGCCTTGTCATTGCGCTGGCGCTCGGACGCCAGATCACCACGCTGTCGCTGGGTGAAGATGTGGCCATGGGGCTGGGCCAGAGCACGGGTTGGGTGAAGGGTCTGTGTGCGCTGGCCGTGGTGATGCTGGCCGGGGCCAGTGTGGCCGTGGCCGGGCCGATTGGCTTTGTGGGCCTGGTCATTCCTCACATGGTGCGTTTTGCGATCGGTGTGGATTACCGCTGGGTGTTGCCATATTCGGCGCTGACGGGCGCAATCTTTTTGCTGTTGTGCGATGTCGTGGCGCGCCTGCTGGCCCGGCCTGCTGAGATGCCGGTGGGCATCATGACCGCGCTGATTGGCGGGCCGTTCTTTGTGTGGCTGGTGCGCTGGCGGGCCAAACGATAATGGATACACCTCACTCACTTCCGCTTCCCCCGCTACAAAAACCCTGGCTCACGCTGCGCACACGGGTGCTGTCGGTGCGGCTCGATCGGCGGGTGCCTCTCCTCATCCTCATCACTGTGCTAGCCACGCTGGTGGTCATGGTGATTAACATCGGCGTGGGCGAGTACCCCATTGCGCCGCTGGATGTGGTGAAGACGCTGCTCAGAGTCGGCGACTACAACAAGGATTACGACCTGATCGTCAACACGCTGCGGCTGCCGCGCATGTTGGTGGCGGCGCTGGTGGGGCTGGCGCTGGGAATGAGCGGCGGCATCATGCAGGGCCTCACCCGCAACCCGCTGGCCTCGCCCGATATCATGGGCATCAGTGCCGGCGCAGGGCTGGTGGCCGTGGCACTCATCGTGTCCTTCAAAAGTGTGCCGGCCAGCCTGATCCCATTTGCAGCCTTTGGCGGTGCCGGCATCGTGGCGCTACTGATCTATGTGCTGGCCTGGCGCAAGGGCGACTCGCCCATCCGCATGGTATTGATTGGCATTGGGCTGGCGGCCATTGCCACTGCAGGCACCAACTTTTTCATCACCTTTGGGGATGTGTTTGATGTGCAACGTGCGCTGGTGTGGCTGACCGGCAGCCTGTATGGCCGCTCGTGGACTGAGCTGAATGCGCTGTTGCCGTGGTTGGTCGTGTTTGTTCCGATGGCGCTGGTGCTGGCCCGGCACCTGGATGTCCTAAACCTGGGCGAAGACATCGCCGTGTCGTTGGGCAGCCGGGTGGCGCTTCAACGCGCGCTGCTGATTCTGACCAGTGTGGCACTGGCCGGGGCCAGCGTGGCGGCAGCCGGAACCATTGGCTTTGTCGGCCTCATGGCCCCGCACATTGCGCGCAGGCTGGTGGGGGTGCAACATGAGGGCCTGTTGCCTATCTCCGGCGTTCTGGGTGGCTTTATCATGGTCGCAGCAGATCTGGTGGGCCGCACCATATTTGCGCCCATCGAACTGCCGGTGGGATTGGTGGTCGCGTTTATCGGCGCGCCCTTCTTCGTGTATCTATTGGTTCAAAGTAACAACAAGTGAGAACAAACAGGTGTAGAGGATGTAGAGGGTGTGGAGGGGCCGCGCACGCACGAACATCCGATCTCGCCTGCCAGTCTTCGCCTTAATACAGCAAAATAGCAAAGTAGCAACGTAGCATGAACGTATTAGCAACTGAGAAAGTGGTTTTATCGTATGACGGCACACCCGTGATTGACGCGCTGGATGTGCATGTGCCCGCCGGACAGATTACAGCGCTGGTGGGTCCAAATGGGTGCGGCAAGAGCACCTTGTTGCGTGGCCTGGCACGGCTGTTGCGGCCCAAGGGTGGCGCCGTGCTGCTGGATGGCAAAAATATTCACGCCATCCCCACGCGCGAGTTAGCCAGGCACATGGGCATTTTGCCGCAGGGACCGGTTGCGCCCGAGGGGCTGACCGTGCGTGAATTAGTGGCACAGGGTCGCTATCCCCACCAAAGCTGGCTGCAGCAATGGCGGACCGATGATGAGCACGCGGTGAACCGAGCCTTGAACATTACCGGCATGACCGGGCTGGCCGACCGGCCGGTGGACGCGCTGAGCGGTGGTCAGCGGCAGCGTGCCTGGATCGCCATGACCCTGGCCCAGGAAACCGAAATCATCCTGCTGGATGAGCCCACTACGTTTCTGGATCTGTCGCATCAGATTGAGGTGCTGCACCTGCTGGACAAGTTGAACCGGGATGAGGGCCGCACGATAGTGATGGTGGTGCACGATCTGAACCATGCCTCTCGCCATGCCCATCATGTCATTGCCATGCGCGATGGCAAGATCCTGGCCGCCGGAACCCCCAGTCAGGTCATTACGCATGCGCTGCTGCAAGACGTATTTGATGT
>JBBQST010000192.1:0-8733 GCA_038213625.1 Thermoflexales bacterium | reverse complement strand
ACCAGCGGTCGCCTTGCCCATGACGATGAGGGGTGCGCAAATGAACTGGTGCGTCGTGATCATAGGCAGGGCGACCGCCGGTCGCCCCTACGACACAGAATCAGCTTTTGAAGGTCCTTACGGTGATCACGACGTTATTTTGCAGGAAGTCTTTTGTTACTCTGTGGTTGCAGAAACGCGCCGCCGGGATGTCTATCTGTGCCCAAGTGGAGGTGCCTGAGGCAGAAGGCACCCCGGCGGCGCGTTTCTACAAAGTGGGATGGGTTAAGTTACGCTGTCGGAGCCGGGGTCGCAGCCGGTGTCGTGCCAGGTTGAGTCGCCCCTGGCTGACGCGGGCCGCGAGGTCCGCCCTGGCCGAGTGCGCCACCCTGCGGCCCACGACCTTGCGGCCCGCGACCCTGCGGCCCACGACCTTGCGGCCGTGCCGGCATCGTCTTGGTCAGCATGTCATTGATTCGAGTCGAAGCATTCGCCAGCCGCTCATCGGCCTGGGCCTGCGTAATCTTGCCGTCGGTCACATCCTGAGCCAGCCGCGTCTTCTCTTCCGTCAGCAATGCGTTCGACACCACGCTCAGTGCCACGCCCTTCGAGGCCGCCACATCCGAGATCGTCTTGCCGGCCTGCAACTCAGTCTGCAATGTGGCCTTATCAATCCCCAACGCTGTGGCCACTACGCTCAGATGTGCGCCAGGGCCGCCACGTTGGCCACCGCGCCCGGCTGGCCGGGTTTTCGCCGTCTGCGCCGTTGCTGTGCCAGCCGGAGCGGTCCCGGCCGGTGCCGTGGGGACTGGCGTTTGCGCAAAGGCTACTGGCGCCGCCGCCAGCATGCCCACAATGATTGCGCCGGCCACCGCTACTGCCAAACCACCTTTCTTCCATTTCGTCCACTCAGTCATTTTCATGTTTAAAACTCCTTCATCCCGGGGTGAGTTTCTTTCTCCCGTCAGGTTCACTCCGTTGAGATCACTCTAAAAAGGAGTTGTGGAGAAGTGGTGGAGAGGCGGCTGGCGGAGGGGAAGGCGGCTGGCTGCTGGTATGAGCCAGTCGCTAGCAACTCTTCCCCGCTAACCGCCTCTTCCTCCCCGCGCAATAATCCACTCCATCGTCTTCGACGCCAGCGTGTCCAGCGCGGCCACGCTCATCTCGATGTGTTCTTCCTTGGTGTCCTCGATTTTGTTGTGGCTGATGCCGCGCAGACTCTGCACAAACAGCATCACCGTCGGCACACCCGCACGGCACACCTCAGCCGCATCATGCAACGGCCCGCTCGGCAATCGATGGCTCACACCGCACACCTCTTGAATGGCCGCGTCGCCCATCTCAATGAGCTCGGCGTTAAATGGAAACGGCTGAATGTTCCAGATGCGGCTCCAACTCACCTCGATCTTCTCTTCAGCCGCAATGCGCTCACTGGCCTCTTTTGCTTCCCGATACATGCTGGCCAGGCTCTCGGCTTCGAGGTGGCGCATATCCAGCGTCATGATCGCCTCGCCCACCACGGCGGTCACGATGCCCGGCTCCGTCGTCACCCGGCCCACCGTGCCCACGCCGCCATACTTCACCGCAATCTCGCGGATGGCCAGATGCAGCTTGCTCACGCCGCCCAGTGCGTCGTGCCGCTGGTGCATCGGCGTGCTGCCACTGTGCGCGGCCTGGCCCGTAAATTTAATGGCATGCCGTTCCACGCCAAAGGTGCCCAGCACCACTCCCATCGGCAGGTCCATCGTCTCCAGCACCGGCCCCTGCTCGATGTGCAGCTCCAGATAGGCCGCCGCGTTCTTCAATTGTTTGCGCGCCTGTCTGATGGTTTTGAGATCGACCCCATACTTGGCCAGCGCATCCGGCCATGCCACGCCCTGCCGGTCCTTCAACGCCAACGGCTCCTTCGGGTCCAACCCGCCGCTCACCGCGCTCGATCCAAACAAGCTGCGCCCAAAACGCGCGCCCTCCTCATCGGCCCAATCGACCAATCGAACCGTCACCGGCGGCACACCCTGCGCGGCCATTCGGCGCATCACCTCCACCCCAGCCAGCACGTTCAAGCTGCCGTCCAGCCAGCCGCCATTGGGCACGCTGTCCATGTGACCGCCGATCAGCAATTCTTTTTTGCTCTTGCCCTTGAGCGTGTACCACAGGTTGCCGGCCTCATCCATCACGCGCTCAACGGGCAGCCGTTGCATCTTGCCGTCCAGCCACTTGCGCGCCTTGGCCCAAGTCGGTGTCCAGGCCACCCGCTGTGCACCATCCGCATCGCCAGTCAAGAGACGCAATTCTTTGAGTTCGCCGACGGTGCGCTTGGGATTGAGGCCGTGCGTGCCAAACGTCGAGGAGGTTTTGGAGGGGATCGCTTGTTTTGCCATACCCCAAATTGTAGAGACGTTCCGCTGGAACGTTTTCTTACCCTGCCAATAGCGTGCATTCGCAATGAGGCGCGGTGTGTGCCGTAGGGGCAAAACTTTGTTCCCGCTAACGTCTGCTGTGTCAATTCAGATGTGCCACAATGGATCAGATCATCAACCCATCCCAGCCGAATCTCGATCAGACCGAGCAAGGTGCCGCTAAGAAACGGCTACACCCTTTCATCCACAAAACAATCTGGGTGATGGGCCTGCGTGTGGCTGCGCTGATCCTGGCGTTGGCGCTCAATGTCGTGCTGGCGCGTGCTCTGGGTCCGGCCTCGTACGGACAGTTTGCCTATGGCATGTCAGTGGCCAACGTCATCGGCGTCTTAGGATTATTCGGGCTCGATCGCTTGCTGGTGCGCAATCTGGCCACCTATGCGGCTCAAGCGGATTGGGCCCATCTGCGCGGCTTTGCACGCTGGGCCGGCCTCATCACCGCCATTCTTCTGACCGTTGTTGTCACGATCGCGCTCATCTTCTGGCTGGCAGCACCCTCGTTATCGCCGCTGTGGCAGACCTCGCTCATCGCCGTGATCGCGGTCACCCCCACGCTCGTCATCGTCCGACTGGCGCAGTCCATGTTGCAAGGCTTGCAATACCCCATCGCCAGCCAGATTCTGGACATCGTCTGGCAAGTCATGGCCATCGCACTGATCGGCAGCGCACCCTATTGGGCAACCTCAACCCAGTTGAATGCCGAGATGGCGGTGTGGATGCGCGGTGTGGCCCAGGTTTGTGCCGTGTTCATCGCCGGCATGTTCATCTACCGCATCCTGACCCGCACCATCACGCCAGCAGCTCCACGCTATCTCTCCCGCATCTGGCTGCGTAGTGCGCTCCACCTATTGGCGGCGGGCGTGCTCACCATGCTCTACTCTCAACTCGACATTTTGATGCTGGGATGGCTCACGGATGCGACTCAAGTCAGCATCTATGCAACCGCCAGCAAAGGCGCACTGCTGGTTGGGTTGGTCTTGCCATCGGCCAATCTGGTCCTGGCCCCACGCTTCACCGGCTTGTTCGTCAACGGCGAGCTGGTCCGTCTACAACATCTGGTCACCCGCAGCGCACGGCTGATCCTGCTGGCCACCACGCCGCTGTGTCTGGGCATGATCTTCGCCGGCCACTGGTTTTTGAGCGTCTTTGGGCCTTCTTTTGTGCAGGGCCATCTCACGCTCATCATCCTCAGCATCGGCCAATGGCTCAGCGTTGCCATGGGCTCGGTCTCGCTGCTGTTGATGTTGTCGGGCTACGAGCGCGATGTGGTGATAGGTCTGGCTGCCAGTGTGCTTGCCAGCATCGCAGGCAATCTCGTCCTCATCCCCATCTGGGGTATTGAAGGCGCAGCTGTTGCAACCACCGCGTCTATCATCGTCTGGAACGCCGTGCTCTATCTCTTTGTGCGGCGACGTCTGGGGTTGGCCCCATCCGTCCTGGGTGGCCCACAGCGGCAGGGCGAATTCATCTCACAGGTGAATCATGCGAATGATATTGACTGACACCGTCAACGAAATCCGGCACCGGGGCGCACATCTGCTGCGAGGCAAATCTGAACCACGGGCCCAATCGAATGCGCCGGCGCCGTTCATCGTTGGGTCACCCCGCTCCGGCACCACCCTGCTGCGCTTCATGCTGGATGCGCATCCCGATCTCGCCATTCCACCCGAAACCGGCTTCATTGTGCCGGCCTCCCGATTCATTGTGCGGGGCGATGCGCTTCGCAAGGCATTCTTTCATACCGTCACCCACTTTCCATTCGATGCACCCAACTGGGCCGACTTCGGACTGGACCAACAGGCATATTGGAGAGAGCTGCTGCAAATCAAACCGTTCTCTGTATCTCAGGGACTGCGATGCTTCTACCAAACGTATGCGAGCCGATTTGGCAAATCCAGATGGGGCGATAAGACACCTGAATATGGCCGGTATCTAAAGCACATCGCGCCATTACTTCCTGAGGCACACTTCATCCACCTGATTCGCGACGGCCGCGATGCGGCATTGTCATTGCGGCATCTGTGGTTTGCGCCTGGCACAGACATCGGCTCGCTGGCCCGGCATTGGCGACACAACGTATTGACCACCCGTCGACAAGGCGCACGCTGCCGCTCGTACCTGGAGGTGCGCTATGAGGATTTGATCTCTGACTCAAGCGCCGTGTTGCGCCAGATTTGTGACTTTATCCATCTGTCATACCGTCCAGCAATGGAGACGTATTACCAGAAGGTGCCGGAAAGATTGGCGGAACACCAAACGCGTTGGCGGCCGGACGGCACCGCACTGGTGACGCAGGCGCAGCGCATCCAACAACAACGCCTCACCCAGACACCGCCCGACGCCTCGCGGATCTTTAACTGGAAACGTGAAATGCCGCTGGCAGAGCAACAGCAGTTCGAAGCCATTGCCGGCGATGTGCTGAAAACACTTGGCTATGACACTTTGAAATAAAGGGCCAAAATTGACACCTGGAGGACACAGCCTGTTTACGGGGCACGAAGCAGGCTGTGCCTTTGTTTTGAAAATCAGGAGCGAAAAATCATGGAAATCAAGCAAGGACAGCACTGCGTCATCTTTGATGACGTCAACATCGGCCAGGGCACCCGCATTGGCAATTTCGTCTTTATCCGCAGCGACACGCGCATCGGCACCCAATGCACCATCGGCTCCTATGTCGATATTGAGGGCGAAGTCAGCATCGGCAATCACGTCTCGTTGCAAAGCGCGTGCTATATCACCCGCGGCGTCATCATCGAGGATGATGTGTTTTGTGGCCCACGGGTGACCACGATGAACGACAAACGCATCGTCCATCGCCGCCCCAACCTCATCTGGGAGAAGGCGGCACCTCGCATCTTGCGCGCCGCCCGTGTGGGTGGCGGCAGCCTGTTGTTGCCCGGCGTCACGGTTGGCCGGAACGCATTTGTGGGCGCGGGCTCTGTCGTCACCCGGGATGTGCCGGACTTCGCCATCGTCATGGGCAACCCGGCGCGCATTGTAGGGCGGGTCAAAGATGACGAGATCATCTGACCTCGCCCAGGCGCCGCCACGCAGCAACGCGCTCATCATCAACGCGGCCATTACCGGCTGCGTGCTCTATAAAAAAGACACCCGGCATCTGCCGGTCACGCTCGATGAGATGGTTCAGTGTGCCAGACAGGTCGTCGATGCCGGTGCTGCCATCGTGCACGTGCACGCGCGCAATGCCGATGAATCGCCAAGCTTTGATGCACCTGTGTATGAACAGTTGGTGCAGCGCGTGCGTGAGGCGTGTGGCGATGTGATCGTGTGTGTGTCGCTCAGTGGCCGGCACGAAAGCCGCATCGAGAAACGCGTTGCCGGTCTGGCCGCGCAACCCGATATGGCCAGCCTCACCCTCGGCTCGATGAATTTCATCAGCGGCCCCAGCGTCAACTCCCCCGACACCATCCGCGAACTGGCCGAGCGGATTCAAGCTGCTGATGCCGTGCCCGAGCTTGAAGTCTTTGAGGCCGGCTTCATCCACTTCGCCCAGTATCTAATCAAAAAACAGATCCTGCGCCCGCCGCACTATTTCAACCTGATTCTGGGATCACTGGGTTCCGCGCCCCTGGATCTATTGGGTCTGGGACACATGGTCAGCCTGTTGCCGGCAGGTGCAATCTGGTCTGTCGGTGGCTTGGGGCGCTACCAGCTCGATGCCAATGTGATGAGTATGGCGGCGGGTGGGCATGTCCGCGTTGGGCTGGAGGACAACATCTACCTGGACCGTGCACAGACCCAGCTGACCGACAACGTGCAGCTGGTGGAACGCATCGTCCGCATCGGCCGCGAGATGGGCCGTGAGCCAGCCACCCCCGCCGAAGCGCGTGTAATGATGGGGTTGCCGCCACGCAAGTGACCGCCGATGCGAATATGAACATACTCATCACCAACATCCAGCTTAACACTCGCACCGGCACCGAGCTATACGTGCGCGATCTTGCACTGGAGCTGCAACGTCTGGGGCATACCCCTGCTGTCTATAGCTGGTCGCGCGGCCCGATTGCGGCCGAGCTGAAAGCCGCCCACATCCCTGTCGTGGAATATCTTCGCGACTTGCGCAAAAGTGGATTCCAGCCTCAGCTCATCCACGGCCACGGCTACTGCCCCACGTTGGAGGCCGTGGTTCACTTTTCATCCGTGCCAGCGCTGTATGTCTGCCACAATCACTCCTACTGGAAAGATGCACCACCCTTCCATGCCCGGATTCTCGAATATCTGGCGGTCAGCGATCTATGCCTTCGCCGGCTTCTGATCAAGGGTGTGCCGCCAGCGCATGCGCATCTATCTTTAAACTGGGTCGATGTGCGCCGCTTCCGGCCGCGTTCACCATTGCCCGCAAAACCCCGGCGCGCACTGGTTTTCAGCAACTATGCCAACAACGACACCCATCTGCCCGCCGTGACAGCAGCCTGCCAGCAGGCCGGTATTCCACTGGATGTTGCAGGCGCTGAGATGGGACGCTCCATTGCCGATCCTGAAAATGTTCTGGGACAGTACGACCTCGTGTTTGCCAAAGCCAAGGCCGCCATGGAAGCGATGGCGGTGGGGGCGGCCGTCGTTTTGTGCGATTTTGGCGGTGTGGGGCCGCTGGTCACTTCGCGCAATATGGCATCACTGCTGCCGCTCAACTTTGGTTTCCAGGCGCTGACCCAGCCCTTGCAGGCCGAGCATGTGCTGGCCCAGATTCGACGATATGATGCCGAGGATGCTGCTGCGGTGCGCGACACCATCCGGGCCACAGCCAGCCTCGAAACCCGCACGAGTGAATTGATCGATCTCTACGGGCGAATGATTCACGAGTGGCAACAGCGGCCAGATCACCCCAACGGCAACACCTGGCGGCATCATGCCCACATTGCGGGTCATCGTGCATTTGAGCAAGTGGCTCCCCTGTGGAGACACCTATCGAATCAACAGCGTCGCCGGCTTGAACAGGCAGGCCCACTCCGGCCGGTGCTCGCCCGCATCCGACGCCTCTTACCCAGATAGCGCGCATCGCTCTCGCATATTGTCCGGCTCGCCACTAAAATCGGCCCATGAGCAACCAACGCGTAGCCCTGTATCTGCAAGATTCGCATGACCTTCGTGACGGCCTGAAATATGTGCAATATGCCGAGGCCAAAGGCTTTGAGGCGGTGTGGCAGGCCGAGAGCCGGCTGGTGCGCGATGCGATTGTGCCGATGGCGGCCTACGCGGCGGTGACCGAAAAGATCAAGGTTGGCAGCGGCGTCATCAATAACTGGACCCGCAATATAGGACTTCTGGCGGCCACGTTGCTCACGCTGGATGACCTTGCGCCGGGGCGGATCATTTGCGGCATCGGCGCGTGGTGGGACCCGCTGGCCAAAAACGTCGGGGTCGAACGCCGCAAGCCCCTGACCGCCATGCGCGAGACGATTGAAGTGCTGCGCCGCTTGCTCAACATGGAGAACGTGACGTTTGAGGGCGAGTTCCACAAGGTCAAGGGCATTGAGCTGGATGTCGTGCACGGTCGCCGCGAACCGCGCCATGTGCCGTTGATGATTGGGGCCACCGGCGACCAGATGATGGAGTTGACCGGCGAAATCTCCGACGGCTGTGTGCTGAATTACTGCGTGCCACCTGAATACAACGACAAAGCGCTGGAGCTCCTGGAGAAAGGGGCGAAGAAATCGGGCCGCACGCTGGCTGATATTGACCGGCCGCAACTGATCGTGTGCAGTGTCGATAATGACCGCAGCAAGGCTATTTTCAAGGCCAAAATGCTGCTGACTCAATATCTGGCCCAACAGCCGCATATCGCCAAAGCCAGCGGCGTGGACGAATCCATCGTCAAAAAAGTGCAGACAATCTTGGGCTGGCCAGCCACCAAAGAGCAGGTGTTGCAGGCGATGGAGTTTGTGCCGGATGAGTTCGTGCTCAAGGTCAGCGCCACCGGCACGCCAGAGGAAGCCCGCGCCAAAGTGCAGCAATACATCGACCGTGGCTGCACCTGCCCCATCCTGTATCCCATGAGCGATCCCTATCTCATGATGAACACTTTTGCACAGAGCTAAGTAAGTCGGCAAAAGAAACTGACGGTTAGCCGAGTCGTTGCCGTAACAGCAGAAGTGTGCAATCTGGCTTCGTAGGGGCGTGGCGGCAGCCGCCCGCATGCTGCGCCCCATAGGCACCAAATTAAGAGATATTGGAATTGGCGTCTTAACCCGCGGAGCGGGTTTGGTACTCGTAGGCGTCGGTTTCAACCGATGCCGTGCCATGGGGTGCCGCAAAACCTAACAATTCGCGTTAAACACAGGGTTCAGCGGCCATAGATCGCCATCGACTAAAG
>JBBQST010000191.1:0-8801 GCA_038213625.1 Thermoflexales bacterium | reverse complement strand
TGGCCGTGATGGGTGTGGGTGCCGCCATCGGCCTGATTCCCGTGCTGGCCGGTGGCCGACGCATGAACTGCCTCGGCGTCATTCTGGTGCCGATCACGCTCAATATCATCGGTCTGGGGCCGGATCTCGCTCGGTTTCTCGGATTGTTATAAGAAGACTGTACACAATAGGGTCTGTCCTATTCTGTAAAATTTTGTGAGGTCTGTCCAAACATCAGGGGCTGAGCAGATACAAATCTTATTGTCCTGCCAGATGATCTAACTATGGCAAAAGCGCTTTTCGAAGGGTTGGTTGTTGACGAAAACAATAATGCAGTGACGGTGACATATGTGGGCGAGGAGCCGACCTATGTCGTGGTCGAGGACGGCTTCAAATATCACGTCGATGCGAAAGTCGTGGATCAGCAGGTGCTCCAGGTGTTCACCGAGCAGCTTCAGAACAACAAGGACCAGGTCAGCGAAGGCATGTTGAAAATGATGGGCAAGGACGATCTGTTCACCAAAATTTCAGTCGATACCCAGATCAAAAATTTTGATAAACAGACCGAGCAACTCTTCGAGGTCGGCATTCCCGAGCAGGCCCGCGCCTACCTCGGCATGCTCGGCTTCAAGATCAACATCAACCGCCACGGCGATGTCATCAAGCTGGATCTGCCCAGCACCACCGACGAAGCCGAGTAGGTTGAATGACCCTGCCCGCATGACCGCTATTTGATCGTGACGAGTGTGCCCACGCGCGCCCACGCATACAGCCGCGCTGCGCCACCCGGCGCCATCACAATGCAGCCCAGTGAGTTGGTGGCGATATTGCCGCGCGATGTGGTGGCATAGCCGTGGAAGCCATTTTGCAGGCCGCCGCCCCCGTAATAAATCCCCAGCCAATACGGCAGCCGCCAGCCCAACACACGCGACCTAGCCACCGGAATCTTGTTCTGCACCCGGTAATTGCCCCGCCGCGCGCCGCGAATATTGGCCCGGATCGAGAACACCAGCGTGTCACCCTGATAGGCATACACCCGCTGTTGAGCCAGGTTGACAATGATGCGCTTGGCGCCGGCGGCTTCGGCCTGCTCCGGTTGAACAAAAAATGGCAGGCCCAAAAATAATGCCAGTAGCAATCGAATAAAGGCGGTTCGCGAAATACGGCGAGTCATGGTGTGTGTTTAATCTCCTGAATGGTGCCTGTTATACGACCAACGGCCGCGTTGCACAATGCATCTTCAGGCAGAAATTGACGAGGGCGTAAAACAAAACGGGCCGCTGAAGCCAAAGCTTCAGCGGCCCGTTTCCATGTCTTGTCGTCATGGAATAGAGGGTTTTCGACAAGATGCCGGAAAGCCTCCATTCCGCTGATCTAACCTACTTCAGCACCAACTCACCATCTTCCACATCCACATGCACGGTGCTGCCTTCCTTGTAGTGCCCTTCCAGAATCGCGATCGAGAGCGGGTCTTGCAGCTCGCTCTGAATGGCACGCTTGAGTGGCCGCGCACCAAACGCCGGGTCGTAGCCCACCTCGGCCAGATGCGTCTTGGCCTCGTCGCTCAAGTCCAGATTCAGCTTGCGGTCGGCCAGCAACTGGCGCAGCTTCTTCAACTGCACCTCCACAATCTGCACAATGTGCTCGTTGCTGAGGCTGTGAAACACCACGATCTCGTCGATGCGGTTCAGGAACTCCGGCCGGAAGAAGGTCTGCAATTTCTTCACGATCCAAGTGCGGTCATCGGACGACCGACGACCGCCGTCAGACGATCTATTAGCCCGTCGTCCGTCATCCGTCGTCCGTCGTCCATTCACCCCCACCAACTCCAGCTCGTGGCGGCGCTCCTCCAGCTCGCGGTGCAACAGGTTGCTGGTCATGATGATGACGGTGTTCTTGAAGTTCACCACTTTGCCCTGACCATCCGTCAGCCGGCCATCGTCCAGCACCTGCAACAGCACGTTGAAGACTTCAGGATGCGCCTTCTCGATCTCGTCGAACAGCACCACGCTATACGGCTTGCGGCGCACGGCCTCGCTCAATTGGCCGCCCTCGTCGTAGCCCACGTATCCCGGCGGCGCGCCAATCAGCCGCGACACCGTGTGCTTCTCCTGATACTCGCTCATGTCGATGCGAATCATGGCCGTATCATCGTCGAACAAGAACTCGGCCAGCGCCTTGGCGGTCTCGGTCTTGCCTACGCCGGTCGGCCCCAGGAAGATGAACGAGCCAATGGGCCGGTTGGGATCTTGCAACCCCGCCCGCGCCCGGCGCACCGCGTTGCTCACCGCTCGCAAACCCTCGTCCTGGCCGATCACGCGCTCGCGCAGGCGATCTTCCATATTCACCAATTTGCTCACTTCGCCTTCCAGCAGCTTGCTGACCGGAATGCCGGTCCAGCGCGCCACAATCGCGGCAATCTCGTCCGGCCCCACCTCTTCTTTCAACAGCGCGTTGCCGTGTTGCAGATCAGCCAGCTTCGACTGGGCATCCTTCAGCTTGCGCTCCAACTCCGGCAATTCGCCGTAGCGCAGCTTGGCCGCCTCGCCCAGGTTCGCGTCGCGCTCGGCCTGTTCAATTTTGTGATTGACCTGCTCGGTCTGCTCACGAATCTGTCGCACGCTGCCGATGGTCGCTTTCTCGCTTTCCCACTGCGCGCGCAATCCATTCGACTTTTCTTTTTCGCTGGCAATTTCGCTCTCGATCTTACCCAGGCGTTCCTTGCTGGCGTTGTCGCTCTCCTTCTTCAAGGCCTCACGCTCAATCTCCAACTGCAAGACCTTGCGGTCAATCTCGTCCAGCGCCGTCGGCTTGCTGTCGATCTCCATCTTCACCCGGCTGGCGGCTTCATCGATCAGGTCAATCGCCTTGTCGGGCAATTGCCGGTCGTTGATGTAACGCGCGCTCAGGGTGGCCGCGGCAATCACCGCCGCATCCTGAATGCGCACGCCGTGATGGATCTCATAGCGCTCCTTCAGGCCGCGCAAAATGCTGATGGTGTCTTCGGCGCTCGGCTCATCCACCACCACCGGTTGGAACCGCCGCTCCAACGCCGCGTCCTTCTCGATGTATTTGCGATACTCGTCCAGCGTGGTCGCGCCCACGCAGTGCAGCTCGCCGCGCGCCAGCAACGGCTTCAACAGGTTACCCGCATCCATCGAGCCCTCGGCCTTGCCCGCGCCGACCACCGTGTGCAGCTCGTCGATGAACAGAATAATCTTGCCGTTGGCGCTGGTCACTTCCTTCAGCACGGCCTTCAGGCGCTCCTCGAACTCGCCACGATACTTCGCGCCCGCGATCAGCGCGCCCATATCCAGCGACACGATCTTCTTGTCCTTCAGACCTTCAGGCACGTCGCGCCGCACGATGCGCTGGGCCAGACCCTCGGCAATCGCGGTCTTGCCCACGCCCGGCTCGCCGATCAGCACCGGATTATTTTTGGTGCGCCGCGACAGAATTTGAATGACGCGGCGAATCTCCTCATCGCGGCCAATCACCGGGTCGAGCTTGCCCTGCTCAGCAGCCTGAGTCAGGTCACGGCCATACTTTTCCAACGCCTGATAGGTCGCCTCAGGTTGCTGGCTGGTCACGCGCTGGTTGCCGCGCACCTGCACCAGCGCCTTCAAAATGGCGGCGCGGTTCAAGCCGTTGTCATTAAGAATTTTGGTGGCGTTTTGCAGCCGCATCCCCTGCGGGTTCTCGCTCAGCGCCAGCAACAAGTGCTCGGTCGAGACGAAGTCATCCTTCATGGTCTTGGCCTCGGCTTCGGCCAGATCCGTGAAGCGGCTCATCTCGCGGCTCAGCTTCAAATCGCCCGTGCTGCCACTGACCTTGGGCTTGCTCTTGATGTCGCGGTCGACCTGCTCCTCGACGCGCACTGGGTTTGCCCCGGCGGCGCGAATGATGGCCGAAGCGATGCCGCCGTCCTGGGTCAATAGAGCGTGCAGCAGATGCTCGGCCTCGATCTGCGAGTTGCCATATTCCTGCGCGATGTTCTGGGCGCTCAACAAGGCTTCCTGCGCCTTATCGGTGTATTTGTTTAGGTCCATGTTCTAAATACCGCGCGGCGTTAACCCCGTTAAGGCCGCAGCAGGTCTCCTTTTTCCTGTGTTTGGTTTACAGATAGAAGACTAAGAATGCCGTGCTAGACGAACGCTAGTGCGGCATTAACAAAACATCAACACAGGTGCAAAACCGAGGCTCACGAGATGGATTGAACCTCCCAAAACCTCACAGCTCTACTTAAACCCATATCAATAGACATTATTGGAAATAGAGATTTGCCAAGGCAGGGGCGAAGCATTCGCCTACAAAACTACAGTGAACATAGACTTTGGCGGCGAATGCTTCGCCCCTACGACAACGCGTTTTGTTATTCCCAATAATGTCTAATGCATTAGCCAGCGGGTGGCTCAGTTGCGGTCGCAGGCACGAACACGGCTTCACCCGGCTCGCTACCTCGCAGCGCCAGATTCAGCCGCGCGTCGAAGACCAGGCTGAACATGATGAAGACGGCACCAATAAGCGCGCCGCCGATGTTGCTGGCGGCGCTGCTCATGGCGTAGGGCAAATAATTTTGCACCTGCGAAACAATGGCGGGCACGACCAGGCTTTGGTGCAAGGTGATCGGCAGGGTCAGGCAGAACACGCCCAGCACAAACACAATCACCCGCAACAGAAGCCGCAACGAAGCCACCTTCCAGAAGTGCTTGCGCGCCAGCGAGACACACCGGCTCAGCCAACTCCACGCATTCGCCTTGTGCTGGCGCATGATCTCGGCATGCCGAAAGCACAGCACCGTCTCGATCAGAAAGATGCCCATCAGGCTGGCCGCGCCCATAATCCCCAACGGCAATGTGAATTTGCCCAGAGTCTGTGGATAGCTCATCGAGCCGAAGTAGACGCTGGTGGTGCTGCGGCTCAGCGACGTGCGCACATAGCTATACAGCTCGCTGAACGGTGAGCCGGGGTCCGGCACCAGCAGGTTGATACTGCGCACGATCATGGCCGCAGAAATGGCGCTGGATTCGGGGCGCAGCCAGCGATAGTTGGACTGATCCAGCCGCATCTCACGCAGCACATAGATCAGGCCGGCCACCGCCACGCTCATCAGCAACCCATACACAAACGAACTAAGCAACAGAGCCGGCCAGTTGCGCACAGCGGCCCCCATGGCTCGCCGCAACGTCACCAGGCTGTGGCCGTCTTGATCGCGCTCGCCGGCATGCAACGCCACCCACGAGACCGCGCCGCGCCCCAACGCAATCAGAAAAAAGCCCAACGCTGCTTGCACTTGCAGTTGGATATAGGACACGCTGGTGGAGGCGGCAAAGTAGCTGTTCAGCCGGCTATACACGTCCAGAATCAACCCGGCGTAGAGCAGATTGCTCAGCACGGTCGCGCCGGCCAGACACAAAAACCCCGGCACCAATAGTTGCAAAGGGTGCGCGACAAAGATCGTGAGTGCGTCCTGGCACAGTGTGGCAAAGGCCAGTTTTTCAGCGTTGCGATGGGCCGGCCGAGAGCCAGTATCCAAGGTGGACACGCCTCCCAACATTACTGGCTTTACTGGTGGATACGCCTCACCAATCATCCTGCCTCCCTGTGTTGAACGCCGCAACAAAACTCAATCAACTTGAAATCACTCGAAGCCGAACCTCACACAGTCTCCTGGAACGGATGTGCAGCAGAAACCGTCCTTTAAATCAAGCAAAACAGTTGATCAACAGTTCAAGGCGAGATTGTAGTATCAGGGGTGAGATGGATATGAAATTGAACCGAACTTTGCGCACGGCTCCCATAGCCATTGCCGCCCTCGTGTTAATGACGGTGACAAATGCCTGCACAGTCACGCCGCCCTCGGCAGTGAATCCGCCTACACCGACGCAAGCCACGGCCGAAGCGGCAACGCCTGATCCTGTGCCATTGCCCGCCCTGCCACCTGGTCGCGCCCCCCGGCAGATCGAAACGCCGATTTCAGTCGAAATCACCACGACGCGCGCGCCGGCCAAAACGGTTCAGCCACCCACGCTGGTCTTTCAGTGGCGCGGCGGCTTTGTCGGCCGCAACGATCTATGGACGATCTATGCCAATGGGCAAATCCGCAACAACAAGGATCAGCTCTTTGTGGTGCCGCCTGAAACCGTGACCGCCCTGATGCAGCAATTGGACAGCCTGGGCTTCTATGATTTTCAGGATCGTTACGAAGCCGCGTGTAACGATTGCTTCGAATACACGATCTATGCCTACAAAAACGGCGAGCGCAAGGCCGTCTATGCCATCGACAACGGCTCGCTACCCGCACCGCTCATGCAAGCCGTAAAAGCCATTCAGGATATTGTGGCACCCACCACGTAAAGACGGTGTCGTAGAGACGTTCCCCTGGAACGACATCTTTCCCTGGACAACAGTTCTACGAGGGCAAATCAAATGTATCGCCGCGCGCGGGCATCTCCACCCGGCGCACACCGATATCGCGCAAACCGCCGGCCAGCGCTTTCATCGGCTCTGGCTCGCCGTGCACGAGGAAGATGCCGCGCAGGTTTTTGACCTGCGGCCGCACCCAGTCCAGCAGGTTGTTGCGGTCGGCGTGGCCGCTGAAAGCATCGATCCGGCGCACCTCGGCTTTAACCTTGAACTGATCACCCAGAATGTTGACGTAATCCCACTGATCCAGAATCTTGCGGCCCAGCGTGTTCGGTGCCTGAAAGCTGACGAACAGAATCATGCTGCGTGGGTCTTCGATATGCTGGCGCAGGTGATGCAAAATGCGGCCGTTCTCGCACATGCCCGATGCACTGATGATGATGGCCGGCCCCTTCACATCATTGATCGCCTTGGACTGGCTGACCAGGCGGGTATAGGACACGCGCGGGAAACCGAACACATCGCCGTCAGGATCATCGTTAAGCAGATCGCGGGTTTCGGCGTCGTAGCATTCGGGGTGCATGCGGAATGCCTCGGTCACGTTGATGGCGAGCGGGCTATCCACAAACACGGGCAGGCTCGGCAATGTGCCGGCAATCATCAGTTGGTTGAGGTGGTAGATCAACTCCTGAGTTCGGCCCACCGCGAAGGCGGGAATCAACAATTTGCCGCCGCGACGCGCCACATCCTGAATCGCCTTTTGCAGCTCCGGCAACGCATTTTCGATGGGGTCGTGCAAGCGGTCGCCGTAGGTGCTCTCCAGAATCAGGTAATCGGCATCCGGCATTGGCAACGGGTCTCGCAAGATGGGCAGACCCACCCGGCCCAAATCGCCGCTGAAGCACAGGCGCTGCGAGGTGTGTGCACCCGCTGTCTCCAGCAACACCCACGCCGAGCCGAGCATGTGGCCGGCATCGCCAAAGGTCACGGTCGTGTTCGCGCCCTTGCCTTTTCGTTCGATGGGGATGGAGCGGCCGTAGTCATAGCTGACAAATTTGTGCAGCGCCTGCTCGGCATCCTCCATCGTATAGATCGGCTCATTCGTGACACCCTTTTTGCCGTGCCGGCTCAGAAAACGCATATCGTCTTCCTGAATGTGAGCGGAGTCGCGCAACATGACCGCGCACAAATCGCGGGTGGCGTGGGTGCAAATGACACGGCCGTCGTAGCCGCTTTTGGACAGGTTGGGAATGTTGCCGCTGTGATCAATGTGCGCGTGCGAGAGCACCATGCTGTCCACATCGCGCGCCTCAAACGGCAGGTGTTGGTTGATGGCGTAGGCATCGGCACGCCGGCCCTGAAACAAGCCACAGTCCAACAAAATTCGCTGCTCGCCTGTATCCACGAGGTGTTGCGAGCCGGTAACGGTTTGGGCCGCGCCCCAGAACGTAATTTGCATGGTGTTTTGTTTTAAGCGCTACCTCAACATTCGCATGTAGTCATCATGAGTGCCGATCCATCGCCAAATGATCCTATCACCCTCAAGTTCACCCAATGCGCGATACCCTGTATTCATGATGCGAATTGAGTAGACCGGCGGTTGGCTGTAAATCATCTTCAGCATCAGCGGCGCGCTCATTTTCAAGCCAAGCCTTCAATTTTGTGGAGTCAGTCTGAGCAAATGCAGCATCCCATTCAGTATCCTGGGTTGCAATTCGTGTTTGCAAAAACAAGGCGAAGTGCAACACCTCACGCTGTGCCTCTGGCGGCAGAGCTTGTACAGCCTGCAAAAGCTCAAGGGCATCAATAAGCGTTTGCGGACTTGCAATCATGGTTGAATTGTATACCTCACCTTATGAGGCGGGATGAGTATAATCCCCACGATGATCGAGGTGAAAGTGGATGCAGTGCGCATGAGTTTGATGTCGCCGGGACAACAAGTGGTGATCTTGAAAGCGGCGGATTCCGAGCGCTATTTGCCCATTTTTGTCGGCAAACCTGAGGGCGATGCCATCATCCTGCACCTGCGCGAAGAAGAAGCCACCCGGCCGCTCACGCATGATCTGGCCCTGCAAGTGCTTGAGAATCTGCAAGGCAGCCTGAGCCATGTGCTGATCAGTGAACTGCGCCACAATCACTTCCATGCGCAAGTGGTTGTGCAGGTCAAACGCGACGACGCTTCGACGGATGAGGGAACCGAGGTCATCGTGGATGCCCGCCCCAGTGATGCCATTGCGTTGGCCATTCGCGCACGCTGCGCCATTTTTGTCGACGAAGACGTGATGGAAGTTGCGGCCGTGCACCCCCTTCAAGATGAGGCGGCCAGCAACCTGGGCGCATTCGAAGACTTCCTCGATTCGCTGGACTTTGACGACCTCGACAAGAGTTGATGGAATAGAGGCACACGCTGCGGTTGTGCGGGGCCAGCGCATGAGCAATGACACGGTCAAGCCGTT
>JBBQST010000190.1:0-8837 GCA_038213625.1 Thermoflexales bacterium | reverse complement strand
TTTCACCTCGGCCACCTGGACATTACCCGGCGTTCACTGGCCTTGTTCGACCGCGTGATCATCGGCGTCTACGATCACGGCGGCGGCTCGCGCAGCCTGCTCTTTCCCACTGCCCAACGGGTGGATCTGGCCCGGCAATCCATCGTGGACCTGCCCGGCTGCGAGCGCGCCGAGGTGATGAGCTACACCGGCCTGACTGTAAACTTTGCGCGTGAGGCCGGGGCCAACATCATCGTGCGAGGGCTACGCAACAGTGTGGATTTTGATTTCGAGCTGCAAATGGGCCAGACCAACCACTGGCTGGCCGATGAGATCGAGCTGGTGTGTCTATTCGCCAACGCCCCCAATCACTTCTTCAGCGCCACATTGGTCCGGCAAGTGGCCACCCTGGGCGGCGACGCCACCAACATGGTTCCACCGCCGGTCGCCGAGGCGCTGCGCGAGCTGAAGAAGAAGGTCTAGTTCTGCGTAACGGTAGGGGCGAAGCACTTGCGGCATGGTTCTCGGACGACTGTCCTACGCTCGCACTCACCCGGAAAATAAAAACAGCCGGACTTGGTCATCAAGTCCGGCTGTTCTATTTGAGATCACTCTATTCCGCGTCTACGGCTTCAGGCGTCTCCGGCTCAGGAGCCGTGTCATCGACGATCTCGGCGATCTGACGCTTGGCGCGACGCTTGGCCTGTTTGGCCTGCTTATCCAGCCCATCGCCGGCCTTGGCCGCAATACGCTTGGTGAAGCGCTCGACCTGGCCTTCGGTGTCGATCATGCGCTGCTCGCCAGTGTAGAAGGGGTGTGTGCCGCTCCACACTTCCAGATGCAGCTCGGGCTTGGTGCTGCCAACCGTGGCCACTACTTCGCCACCCACCCACACTTTGGCATCCGGGTAATACTGCGGATGAATTTCTTTCTTCATGGCTAAGCAACCTCAATGATAAGAGCTGGCGTAATCGACACTTTCTTCGTGCCATTCGGCAGCGTGTCAAATTTCACCAATCCATCGACCAACGCAAACAAAGTGTGATCCTTGCCGACGCCGACATGGGTGCCGGCCTTCATCTTGGTGCCGCGCTGGCGAACCAGAATGCTGCCGGCGCTGACGGCCTGGCCGCCAAACCGCTTCACGCCCAGGCGCTGGGCATTGCTATCTCTGCCGTTGACGGACGAGCCGCCACCTTTTTTGTGTGCCATCTCTGTGAATTCTCCATTGAGTCACTTGTCCACTTGCTCATTTGAAATGAACAAATGACCAATTGGATAAATGATGAAATTCCTCTAGCCGATCTTCAACCGCGTATAAGTCTGGCGATGGCCGTTCTTTTTGCGATAACGCTTCTTGGGGTGATATTTGAAGACGATGAGCTTCTCACCTTTCTCCACTCGCATCACCGTTGCGTTTACGTTGAGTCCATCAATGGTCGGCGTGCCCACAGTCACGCCTGTGTCATCGGACACCAGCATGACCGGGAGTGAAACAGAGCTGCCGGCCTCGGCTTCCAACTTCTCGACGAGAATCTCGTCCCCGGGCGACACTTTATATTGACGGGCGCCCACCTGCACTACTGAATACATTTAGATACCTCTTGAATGCCCGATCAGAGATTCATGATCACGCTCTGCGCATGGCGCAATGTGTCACACGACGTGGCACAACCTGAGACGTAACCAGACCTGACGGGCGGGTTTGTGTCTGTTCCGGCCAAAACTGCCGGATTCAGAGCCCGCGGATTATACACGAGGACTTTCTGCAAATCGTGACCCACCGGCACAAATCTTTTGCCGATTCGTGCCGGTGTTCCATCCTTGTGCTGCCAGCAAATCTTATGACAAAACCGGCAGGCTCTGAATGTCGATATCCCTTTGCAGGAAATCCTCGGCTATCCAGCCGCGCCGGCCATCCTCCAGCAACACATACAACCAGTTGCTGCGTGGACTGCGGCCCAGCAATTGCACCCTGGCGTTGCGGCGCAATCGGGTGAGCACGCGCGCCTGGGTGGTCGGCAGACTGCGCACATTCACCAGGGCCCGCGCCGTCGCCGCGCCAGCGGGTTGCAACGCAGCCGCCGTGTCTGTGGCACTGGGCGTTGCCGAATCGGTCGCCGGGCTGGTCGCCTCCAGCGCCGCTTCCTGCGCCGCAGTCGGCGTTATGATCTCGATCGGCACCGCAGTTGCCTCGGAAATAATGGCCGTATCGCTGACCGGCGTGGCAGCCACTTCGGTCTCGATTGCCAACGGCGTCGCAGTCGTTGCCGGCTCCACTGTTTCGGTGACCACGGTCAACGGTACGCTCTCGGTCGGGGTTTCGACCACTGTGGCGGTGATGATGAGATCGGTCGAGGACACCGTCGCAGTCGGCGCAGTGGCCAACGGCAACACCGGCACGGCATCCAGCGATTGCATCAGGTTGTCCAATTCCAATAGATCAGGGATGAACTGATCGGACGGCAGCGAGTCCAGACCTTCAGCAACTCCCGGCAAATATTTGCTGGTGTAGGTCTTGGCAAACTCATCCATGTTTTGCGCAGCTGTGGATTCTTCGTAGGTGTTGGGCAGCGCAGTCGAGCTGATGGGGTAGAACGCGCTGATGTAATACAGGCCGTCGCGGGTCAGGCCCTGAAACGTGTAGAAAATATTGTCATTGGTGATGGGCGTGACGTCCTGGGCGTAGGCCGAGAGAAAGCGCACCCCACTTCCGTTGGCAAAATCCAGATACTTCAACTGGGTGTGAAAGATTTGCGCGGCATTCTGCATCGGCATCACCACAATGCTGTCGTCCGACGCTTTGGGCTGCCGCTCCAGCATCGCTTGCAACCGGTCAATTTCCTCGCCCATAAAGGGGTCGATGGCGCGCAGGCCGCTCACCGGATACACCCGGATCTGCCGTTCGCGCGGGTTACCTGGGAACTGAATTTGATCCTGGTCAAACGTAATCACCACGTGCTCGGGCGCGGCCCCTCCAAATGCTGGCCCCTCAGTGCGGGGGATGGCCACATCGATTTGGGCGCGATAAGACTGGGCCAGGCTGGGCGGCAATGTCAACGACACGCCGGTGTCATTTGGCACAGCCGTCGGCGGCGCCTGAGTGGCCATGGCATCGGCCATAACCACCGAGGTCTCCGTAGGTGCGCTTGCTGAAGGCGCGCCTTCAGCAGGCACGGTCTCAGCGGGCACCGTCTCAGCAGCAACAGCGGTATCGCTGGGAGCCGCTGTGGCTTGGGCAGATGGCTCAACCGTGTTGATCGGTTGGGGCGTGGCGGTGGGCGTGGGTGTCGCAGCATCGCAGGCCGCGAGCAACAGGACACCCACAATCAGAATCTTGGCGGGTTTCGCGAAGTGTTTGAGCAGGCCATTCATGGCGAATATCTTCGCACGAAATGGCTCTGGTGCAAAGAAATCAATAGACCCGTGGCTTGATGCTGTTGGTCAATGCAGCGGCCACGGCCTCTGAGTAGATGGGGCGGCCCTGGGCATTAATCGCCACGCCGACCACCCGCGCCTTTAAAACAGGCTTTTCATCTGGCAGACGAACGATGTCCTGATCAAATGCAAAGCGCAGCCGCGACACACGTTCCACACTCGAACGCACTTCGAACTGATCGCCACTCCGCAACGGCCACAAATAATCCATCTCGATGCGCACCACCACCAGGTTCACGCCCTGCACCGAGAGCGCGGCAAAATTAATCTGCAACGTCTTCAAAAACTGGTGCCGGGCATGTTCCAGATAGTGCTGATAGTTGGCGTTGTTGACAATGCCCTGCAGATCACATTCGTAATCGCGCACGTCGAAAGCCAGGGTGTGTTGATGCATAGGTTGAAGAGGGCTGCTGGCTACTGGCTGCTAGCGGCCAGCAGCCTCTTCTCACGCCACCTTAAATGCCATCAGCTTGGTGCTCGTGGCGACGTAGAGGGTGTTGGTGCCGATATCCAGCGACATGTCGTGCAGGTCTACAAAGTCATCGGCCTGGCCCCGAAACTGCTGCACAAACTGCCCGGCCTTGGTGAACTCGAAGATGGAGCCGGTGCCGGCGTCGGCAATAAACAAGCTGCCCACCGAGGGATCGATGCCGCTGGCCGCCAGCGCCACCGGCTGCTCAATGGGGTCCGGCACGCCCGAAAACGCCAGCGGCTGCGGTTGTCGGTTGAAATACTTCAACACCGCGCCATTGCGCTGCAACACATAGATCGCGCCATCAATCGCCAGATCCACGCTTTGCTTGAGCGGGTCAAAGCCGTTGCCAAAGTAGGGGTCGGTCTTGACCAACCCGTCGCTGGGATTAATGTCGGACAGGCGAAAGCGCCAGATCTGGCCGAGGCCGGAATCCAGCACATACACCGTGTTGTTGTAGATCTCGCCGGCCTGCGATTGCACCAGGCTGGTGATGCCATCTGGCGGCATTGGCAGCGGCGCAATCTGGCCGGTGGCCGAGCTGTATTCGGCCAGGCTCTTTTTGCCAATGATGACCGCGCCCTCAGTTCGCCACTTGGCTCCCGTCGTGGTTGCCCAGGCCACATCCTGCATCTCGATGGCGGCATCGGACATCGCCGGTGCCGGGCTCATCTCAAAGCCCTTGCCGTTGATGCTGGTGCGATCAGGATTCACCACAAAATACTGCCCCGTGCCCTTGGTGTTATTCATCACGTAAACACCAAACGCAGAGGCGGCAATACGATGCTGGCCGGCCTCCAATGGCGACAGCACCACCGCTTCCACCCGCTTCACCTTGCTCAGCTCGTCCAACTGAATGCGCGCCTTGCGCCTGGCATCTTCGAAAATGGTCTCGCCGGGATTTTTTTCTTCGAACGCACGAATGGCGACCAGAGCCGCCGGCCAGTTCGCTTTAATCGCCGCCGGCTCGCGAGATTGCTCAGCCAGGCTCACCGCTTCGATCGCGGCCTTGCGCAACTGCTGGCGGTCGATCTCGCCGCTAAATTGCAAATACAGCGTGCCCACGGCCACCGACACAATGATCGGCAACAGCACAGCTATGGCCGCCAGCACAAAGGTAATGGCCTTGCCGTTTTCATTGGCCCGCCCCAACGCCTCGCTATCCTCACTGGGTAACAGTGCACCGCCAAAACTACTTAAGCTGCGCTGAATCGATTTCGCGGCGTGACCCAGATTCTCACCCATCACCGCCATGGCCTGTTTGCCCGTCTCGCGCACCGCACTGGTGGTGCGATTGGACATGCGCTGGGTAACCGGCTCGGCCTCAAATTCAGCCTCGGCAGGCAAAGCAGCCTGGCGGCGCACCGTCGGGGTCGAAGCCGAGGCCATGGCCAGCGGCGCACGCGGGGCTGCGGCCACTGGCTCGGGTCGCGGGGCCGCAAACGCTGAAGCCGCATCCACCGAAATTGCCACGCCGACCAACCGGCCTTGCTTCACATTGGCGTTCAAATAGCCCGCCACCATCTTGGCCTCGCCTCGGGCCATACATTGCTCGATCAGCCGCTGGTTCACCGACACACACGAATTCGCGCCGGTGATCACGAACACATCGCCGACCTGGGGCGTGAAGTTCGAGAAATACACATCGACGCTGCGCGTCTCGCCGATGATGCTGGCGGCATCCATGGGATTGATCGGCTCGAAGGCCCCGTTCTGGTTGCGCGCGTAGGCCAGCGCAGGGCCGGCCTGGGCGACCACAATGCTGTCGGCGCTGGACACCACACAACTGATCGACCCTTCGGCGCGCTGCCCTTCTGGCACGCCACGGTTCAACTCAATCAGCTTGTCGTTGGCCACCCGAATGGCCAGCCGCAAGGCCGTGGTCACACCGCCGGGGCCGTTCCAGTAGGCGCTACTCAGCGCTTTGCCGGCCTCGCGCAACACCGCTTCCGGCGCATTGGGCAGGTCGAAGAAGACAATGAGCTGATCCCCGACACGCAGCGTGTTACGCCCGGCCGAGTGAATGGACACCTGAGGCGTCTCACCCAATTCCTGGCCGTTGTCCACGTGGATGCTGGAGAAGGAAATATTTGCCATTATCTGGTTGCTGGTTGCTGGCGGCTAGCTGCTGGTTGCTAGCCGCTAGCCGCCAACAGCCATCTTCCGCAACTCATCTTCGTTAATCATCGTGAGCTCTAGTTGCGTTGCCTTGGAGATTTTACTCGCGCCGGGGGATTCGCCAAAAACGACATAGCTGGTCTTCTTGCTGACGCTGTCGCTGACCTTGCCGCCGAGGCTTTCGACCCACTCGGCAATCTTCTCACGCGGCTCGCTCATGCCACCGGTCAGCACAAAGGTCTTGCCGGCAAATACGCCCACCGGCTCTTTGGGCGCACGGCGCACCGGTTGAGTCGGGTTCACCCCGGCCTGCTTCAGCCGTTCGACGAGGTCGTGCGTGGTCTCACGTTTGATCCAATCGGCCACGCTCTCGGCAATGGTCGGCCCCACGCCGTCGATCTCCTGAATCTCCTCGGGCGTGGCCTGCAACAGCGCATCAATGCTGCCATAGTAATCGGCCAAGGCGCTGGCCGCCACCTCGCCAATATGCCGTATACCCAGGCCGATGATGAGCCGGGTCAACGGCTGCTGCTTGCTGGCTTCAATCGCCTCAATGAGTTTCTGGGCCTTCTTCTCGGCAAACTTCTCCAACGGCAACAGATCTTCTTTAGTCAACGCATACAGGTCGGCCACATCGTGCACCAACTCGGCGTCGATCAACTGCGCCACAATCTTGATGCCCAGCCCGTCAATGTCCATCGATCCACGGCCAGCAAAATGGCCGATGGCGCGGTCCACTTTGCCGGGGCATTCGTCGTTGGGACAAATCAGCGCCACTTCGCCCTCACGTTTGGCAATCGGTGTGTCGCAAAACGGGCAGCGCGTCGGCGGCACAATGATTTGCTCAGCGCCCGTGCGCGCACTCACCACCGGCCCGGCCACATACGGAATCACATCGCCGGCACGCTTGATCATCACCCGGTCGCCGATGCGAATGTCTTTGCGGGCCACGTCATCATAGTTGTGCAAAGTGGCATTGCTGATGGTGGTGCCGCCCAGCGACACCGGCTCCAGCACCGCATTCGGCACCAGATTGCCGGTGCGGCCAATCGTCACCTTCACCTCTTTCAACAGCGTCGTGGTCTCGCGGGCCGGAAACTTGAAGGCGATGGCACCGCGCGGGTCTTTGCCGACGAAACCCAGCCCCTGCGCCAGTTGCAGATCGTTCAGCTTGATGACCATGCCGTCAATCTCGAAGGCCAGCGTGTCGCGAGTCTTGGCGTAGTCCTCGCAATACGCAATCGCCTCATCGAGGTTGGTAAAGCGTCTGGAAATATCGCTGACCGGAAAGCCCAACTGCCGCAAGAACGCCAGCAAGTCCCACTGCGTCTTCGGCAACGCATCATCCTCTGGCGCAACGGCCTCGGCATTCGGCGCGGGCTCGTGCCCGACGATGGCATAGCAAAAGATATGCAACGGTCGACTCGCCGTAATGCGCGAATCGAGCTGCCGCAAACTGCCGGCCGCAAAGTTGCGCGGGTTCGCATAAATCTTTTCGCCCGCCGCCTGCAACGCCTCGTTCATCTTCTTGAACGCGGCCAGGGTCATGTAGGCTTCGCCACGCACGCTTAGAGGAGACGGGAGACGGTGCGGCTCAGAAGCCTGTGGCTCAGAAGCCGCGACGGGAGACGGATGTTTCCGGCCCGTCCGTCGTCCTCCGTCCTCCGTCTCCTGTCCCACCTCTGTCCGCAAGCGCAACGGCAACCCCTTCAACGTGCGCAAGTTCTGGGTCACATCCTCGCCGATCACGCCGTCGCCCCGGGTTGCGCCCTGCACAAACAGGCCGGCGTCGTAGGTGAGCACCACCGTCAGGCCGTCGATTTTGGGCTCGACTACGAAGTCATCGAGGGTGCCAGCCAGATTGTTCTGTGCCACATGCCGGACCAGCCGCTCGCGCCAGGCCTTCACGCCCTCGGCATCGGAAGCATTGGCCAGGCTCAGGATGGGTTGCGGGTGGCGCACCTTGACGAAGCCCTCGGCGGCGGTGCCGCCGACACGTTGGGTCGGCGAATCCAGCGTGAGCAGCTCAGGGTGCTCGGTCTCAATGCCGCGCAACTCGTTGATCAGCGCGTCATATTCGGCATCGCTGATCACAGGGTCATCGAGCACGTTGTAACGATAACTATGCTCGTTGACCCACTGGCGGAGTTCAGCCGCGCGCTGCTCCGGCGTAGGCTGCGGCTTCGGGGACTGCTTTGCCATATGAAGAATTTACGATTGTCTATTGACGATTGACCATTTTATGAAGGTTAAGAAATTAGATCGGTAAAGCGTGAAGCGTCAAGGAAAGTCTTTACAGAGCAACGTCATTCCCGCGAAGGCGGGAATCCAGGCATAACCCCGACGTGACCGTAATTGGGACTTCTGGATTCCCGCCTCCGCGGGAATGACGGCTATGGGTATAGCTTTCGATCAGGACTCGCATTCGCCCTTTTTCTTTTACCGATTTTATTTCCTAACTTTCATTTAATGGTCAATCGTCAATGGACAATCGTCAATACTCAACCACAACGCTCGTGCCCAAATCCCGCTGCTTGATGTGGGTGTAGCGGTCGTCGTAGTTCACCGGCGGCATGCTCCAGCGAAACACCCACTTGGCAATCGTGTTGCTGACGTTGATGCAGCCGTGGCTGCGCACCACGCCGTAATCATTGTGCCAATACGTGCCGTGGAAGGCGATGCCGCTGGTGGTGAAGTAGCTCACCCACGACACGCCTGGCAGATCGAACGAGCCATCGTCACCGACCGCGCCGCCATACATGTGCTGGCTCGGCGTCTTGCGAAACACATAGAAGCTGCCTGGTGTGGTGCTGAAATCGCGCTCAGCGCT
>JBBQST010000189.1:0-8846 GCA_038213625.1 Thermoflexales bacterium | reverse complement strand
GGTGGTCGGCCTGGGCGAGGGCACGACGGCCGTGTGGGCCATTCGCCGTCTGGCTCAAAAGTTGAACGCCGGCGAGCTTGGTCATATCCTCGGCATTCCCAGCTCCAACAACGTCGAGCGCATCGCGCATGAATTGGGCGTACCGCTCACCACCCTGGACCAGCATCCACACATCGATCTCACCATTGATGGCGCCGACGAGGTCGATCCCCAGTTCAACCTCATCAAAGGCGGTGGCGGCGCATTGCTGCGCGAGAAGATTGTCGCCCAGGCCACCCGCCGTGAAATCATCGTCGTGGTCGAAGAAAAGCTCTCGCCCGATCTGGGGACGAAGTGGGCGGTGCCAGTTGAAGTCCTGCCATTCGGCCTGGGCGCGCACAAGGCATTTCTCCAATCACTCGGCGCACAGGTGTCTTTGCGCATCAAAGACGGCGTCCCGTTTGTCACCGACTCTGGCAACCCCATTCTCGATTGCAGCTTTGGCCGCATCGCTGATCCGGCCGCACTGGCTCAACAACTCAGCAACCACGCCGGCCTCATCGAGCACGGCCTCTTCATCGGCCTCACCCACGACCTCGTCATCGCCAGCGCCAAAGGTGTGCGTCATATGGCTGCGCCGCGAGGATGAACGCAGAGTGTAGATATCAGAAGTCAGAAGGTATGTGTAACCGTATTGACGCAGCGCCATCCTCGACTATGCTTTTCTGACTTCTGACTTCTGACTTCTGACTTCTGACTTCTGACTTCTGACTTCTGACTTCTGACTTCTGACTTCTCAATTCTCCCCTCCCTCCGGCCTCAACCGAATCGCCAGCCCCGTATGCCGTGCGCCGCGGTTCGAGCTGGCATTGCGCACGGCCATCGCCATGGCGCGTTTGCTGCCGACCAGCACCACCAGGGTTTTGGCGCGGGTGACCGCGGTGTAAATCAATTTGCGCTCCAGCATCATGTAGTGGCTCATGACCAGCGGAATCACCACAGCCGAGTATTCGCTGCCTTGTGATTTGTGAATGCTAATTGCGTAGGCCAGCGCCAGTTGGTCCAGTTCGGTGAAGCCATAGTCCACCAACCGGCCATCGTCCAGCTTCACCTGCACCACTTGATCATCAGGAAAAATAGCCATGATCAAGCCGGAATCGCCATTGAACACTTCCTTCTCATAGTCGTTGCGCAGTTGCAGCACTTTGTCGCCGACGCGAAAAGTCTTGCTGCCAAACGCCTTTTGGAGCTTGTCGTCGCCGGGTGGATTCAAGGCCGCTTGCAGGGCTTCGTTCAGGTGGCTCACGCCACACTTGCCGTTGTGCATCGGCGCCAATACTTGAATATCGCGCGCTGCTAATTTGAACTTGGCCGGGATGCGCTGCGCCACCAGACTGACCACCAACTCGCTGGCCTTCTCGGCATCGTCCTCGGCGAAGAAGAAAAAATCAGCGATTTCGCCGCCGGAAACAGGCACTTCGCCGTGGTTGATCCGGTGGGCGTTGGTGATAATCGCGCTGGTCGCGGCCTGCCGGAAGATCTGCTCCAACCGCACCACCGGCACTAATGTGCTGGCAATCACATCGGCCAGCACATTCCCCGCGCCAACACTGGGCAACTGATCCGCATCGCCCACCAGCAACACGTGCGTGCCGGTGGCAATGGCCTTTAGCAGCGTATTCGTGAGCAAGGTATCCAACATGCTGGTTTCATCTACGATGACGATATCGGCCGGGATGGGGTTGCTCTGATCGTAGAAGGCCTGGCTGCCGGGTTTGAGTTGCAACAGCCGGTGCAGTGTGCGCGCCTCCACGCCCGTGGTCTCGCTCAACCGTTTTGCGGCTCGGCCTGTGGGCGCGGCCAGCACAATTCGTTTTTGTTTGGCTTGCAGCGCCCGGATCAATGCGCGCATGCTGGTGGTTTTGCCCGTGCCGGGGCCACCCGTGATTACGCACACGGGTTGGGTCAGTGCCGCCCACACGCCATCGCGTTGTTGCTCAGACAACTGCAACCCGCCTTTGTCGGCCAGATAACCAAACATTGTTGCCGCGTCCACTTTCTTAAACTCACCCAGCCGATCTTCATTGGGCTGGCAATTCGCCAGCCGTTTCAGTTGCCTGGCAATATTTTGTTCGGCGTTAAAAAACGGCCACAAATACACCACCGGCTGATCGGCCATCATTGACTGAGTGGGCTCAAATGACAGCGGCCGGGGTGCGTCGGGTCTGACCGAAGTGGTGCCCGGCGTGGCGGCTGTGTAAGGGGTTCGACTCTCGCGCATGCTTTTGCCGGTCGATGGAACTTGCACCGGCACCAGCACCTGCGATCCATCGGGGTTGTGTTGCAACACATCGGCATGCGCGCCCTGCTCGGCCACCAGATCCTGCACAGCCTGTTGCGCCATGGCCAGGTTCACGACCAACAGCTCGGCCGCATCCAGGGCGAGTTGAGCCGCTGGCAAATAGGTGTGCCCGTCGTCGCTGGCCTGCGAGAGCGCGAACAGCGCGCCGGCCTTCAACCGCTCCGGGTCCGTGGGCAGGTAGCCCATGCGCAGCGCGATCTTGTCCGCTGTTTTGAAGCCGATGCCCCACACTTCACGCGCAAGCCTGTAGGGCTCGTTTTTGGCAATGGTGATGGAGGCATCGCCATATTCCTTGTAGATGCGCACGGCCAGGCTGGTGCTGATCTCGTGGCCCTGCAAAAACAGCATCACATCTTTGATGGCTTTTTGTTCCCGCCACGCCGCCGCAATCAGCGCAATCTTTTTCGCGCCGATACCCGGCACCTCGTGTAAGCGGTCGGGAGTGGAGTCCAGAATTTCGAGCGTGTCCACATCGAAATGCGCGACGATGCGCTCGGCTGTGCGCGGCCCCACGCCCTTGATGAGGCCGCTGCCCAGGTAACGCCGGATACCCTGTGCCGTCGCCGGCAGCACCGAACGATAGCTGTGCGCGTTGAACTGCCAGCCGTGCGTGTTGTGGTGTTGCCACATGCCGGTCAGCTCCAACGATTCACCCACGGCAATGCCCACCAACGAGCCGACAATGGTCGTCAGTGCATCGTCACTATCCCGATTGCCGCGCTGCTCCCGCTTGTCGGCCAGCAGTTTGGCGACGGTGTAGCCGTTTTCTTCGTTCTGGTAGGTAATGCGCTCGACCACGCCCTGAAGGGTCTTGAGCGCCGGTGCCTGCTCCACAAAACTGATCTTAAACCATTCGCGCCGCCATTTCCATAAAGTCTGCGCATAGGCTCAAAGCTATTCTTCAGGGCAATTTGGCTTGCAACATAGTCAGCTCGAAGATCATGCACGTGCACGTAATGAAAGTTCAGAAATAAAACTGGTATAGCGTGAAGCGTTCAGGAAAGTATTTACGTAGCAACGTCATTCCCGCGGAGGCGGGAATCCAGAAGTCTCCATTACGGTCTCGTCGGGGTTACGCCTGGATTCCCGCCTCCGCGGGAATGACGGCATTCGGGTATGGCTTTCAGTCTCGACTCGCAGTCGCCGTTTCTCTTATACCGAATTTAGTTCCCAACCTTCATCAACCGATGCCGGGTTATGGCGAGTTGGACTGAGTGGCTTGTTTTTATCAACCTATTTTATTTCGTAATTTTCATCACGTGCACGATCTTTGACCTGATCAAAACACTTGTGCCACAATGGGCTAACGTTAGTTTTATGCATTAAATCTCGTATACATCTTGAATTGATGGAGGTAATTTCTAGTAATGAGCACTCAACCTTTGCACCCGATCACCCTCCGGCCCCCACGCGTGTCGCAGTCCATGCAACCCAGCCCCGCGCTCACGGCCGACAATATTCTGCTGCTCAAGCAAGCCGTGAATGTGTTGAATGGCCTCGATGACGAATGCTATGTGCGGCCGATGGCCCAGGCCTACGACGCCGGTGTGGGTACGCATTTTCGGCACTGCCTCAACTTCTATCAATCGTTCGAGACCGGCTTCCCGATTGGCCGGGTGGACTACGACCACCGCATTCGAGATCTGCGCATGGAGCAGGATCGCACGTATGCGCTCATGCAATACACCAGCATGATCGCGACCCTGACCCGCCTGGCCAACACCGACCCCAATACGCCCATCTTGGTGCGCCAGGACACGTCGCTGCCGGCCAATGATCCGGCTGCCTGGGGCCAGTCTTCGCTGCGACGCGAACTGCAATCACTGGTCAGCCACACCATTCATCACTACGCCCTCATCGCCATCATGCTGCGCTGGCAGAACCACCAGCCGCCCAAGGAATTCGGTGTTGCACCGTCCACCCTTCAGCATTGGCGCAGTCGCGATGAAGCCCAGCCCGCCAGCTAAGCATGTGCACGGTGACCTGGCTGCGTGATGCGCAGGGTTTTCACCTGCTGCACAATCGCGATGAACTGCATACGCGTCGGCCTGCGCATGGCCCACGTGTTCATGAGCGCGATGGCGTTCGCTTCATCGCGCCGGTGGATGCCAATGCCGGCGGCACCTGGATCGGTGTCAACGAATATGGCCTGGCCGCGTGTTTGCTCAATCGCTATGACGCGCC
Organism: Thermoflexales bacterium; assembly: GCA_038213625.1. Lineage (GTDB taxonomy): Bacteria > Chloroflexota > Anaerolineae > J036 > Brachytrichaceae > JANMVQ01. The sequence continues at coordinate 4,321 of JBBQST010000189.1, read as the reverse complement.
GGCAATTACAACGCCGGCCAACGGTTTCACCAGTCGCGGCCTGTTGCTCATGTCGCTGCTTGCAGCCAAATCCATGCAGGTGGCGCTGGATCGCTTGATTGAGATGCCGCTGGGCGTCTATCAATCCTTTCAATTGGTGCTGGCCCAACTGGGCAGTGGCCCATCAGTCATCGACTGGACGGGTGCAAGTTTGCACATCGATACACAGCCAAAGGCGCGTCTGCCCCTGGTGTCGTCGTCTGTCGATGGCGTAAGCGCGCGCCAGGTGCGTGGGCGCCTCTATCACCGCTTGCATGAGCCCACTACGCTCGCCGATCTGCGCGCCTTTCACGCCAGCCACGAGCATGATCACGATCAGGCCGGCCCCAGCGCCTATTCCGTATGCATGCACCGGGCCGATGCCCAAACCGTCAGCTTCACCGAGATCACACTGTTGCCAGATCGAGCCACCTTGGCCTATTACCCTGGCCCGCCGTGTGAGGCGAATGCAGGTGCTGCACAACTGCTAGGTTTTAACCTTCTCCATCGCTAAAAAATCTCGCAGATATGACAAAGGTTCTGTCATGTGTGAAGCTGTGCCGGAAAACAAAAAGGGGAGGCTGTTCCCAACAGCCTCCCAAAAGAAGGAGAAGTCGCCATCCGATCACTGCAATGCTGCGCTACTTCAATCGATTTCGCGCTTGCGCGGCGTTGGCCACTTCGTCCAGCGTGCTGCTGGCAATGGCCCCGCGCTCATTCTCAATATCGCCACCCTGATCCCGAATAATCTGTGCAGCCTCTTCGTTGCGTGAGCCGGCTTCCACAGTCAAACGTGCCGTTGCGTTGGCTTCCAATGTCTCTATCACGATGGGTGCAATCGGTGCGGCGTTTCCCAAACCCATGGTGCCACCTACGCCACCATTCACGGCCGCCAGACCCACAATGCCAGGGTTGGTTGATGCTGGAGGATTCTCACTCACGGCCTCAACCTGTTCCGGCCGCACATCTACATCGATCGTCGCATCTTCAAACCCCGCATCCTTGAGTGCTTTTAGGGCATCCTTGGCGTTTGAACGGGTTGCGAAATTCGCTGTTACTTTCATGTGAACCAAACCTCCTGATTTCTGTTGCCAGATTTCTGTTGATAGGTGCTTGCGCATCTGTCAACGCTGATTGCATGTTGCTAAACGGTTTCCAAATGAGCCGTTTAGTGAAATCAGTGTAGCGAATCAGAAGGTTGGCAAGGATCAGTAACTGGCTGTCAATGTCGTCGGACGATCAAAGTGTAGGGTGTAGGACGAGACCTACTTGTTGCCACTGACCGGCAGTTGTGCAAAGACGGCGACGGACTCGATCAGGCTATGGGTTGAGGTGAGCCTGCCGATGGTGAGTTCGGCCAGCCATTGGCTTTCGCCCAGCAGGGCCTGGCCCACCAGCAAGGCCGTCCACGCAACACCGGCCGGGTTATTCGTCGTGCGAACCAGGTCCAGCGCATTTTGATAATGTCGCACGGCCTCGCCCAAGTGTTTGTTGCGAAACACAATTTCACCCAACAGGTTATTCACCAGCGCCACGCAATCTCGATCGTTCAACGTGCTAAATTCAGCCAGACTCATCTGCGCCAGTTGGGTGGCCTTGGCATCATCGCCGTGCGCCTTGGCCAGATGGGCGCGTTGCCAGGTGGTAAAGCCCACCGCCCAGCGATCTCCCAGCGATTGAAAAATTTGCGAGCTCTCATTGACCAGCGCTTCAGTTGCCTCAATTTCGTTCTCTGAATATAGACACTGACCCATTAACGACATCGTCCACGCGGCATACCATCGATCGGGTTGATCGCGAAACAAAGCCAGCGTCACCTCCAGATGTTGCACCGCTGCGCGGTAGTGTCCCCATGAGTGTTGAAACACCCCAAATCCCAACTCAACCCGTCCCATAGTTAAGGGATGAATCGTCGTTCGGTCCGGGATCAATGCCAGCGCCGTCAGCAGTATCTGGTTGCCCTCGCTCCAGTTCGGCAACTGGTAATACAGACGCGCCAGTGCCGCTACGGTTTTTAGCGCCAGCACTGCATCGTTGGCCAGGCTGTTATGGGTGTGGCTGGCCCACAAAAATGCGACTCGAAAGGTGCCCAGATCCAGTGCCAGCCGAGCCGGCGTTTGAGCGATGCCGACTCCGGCCCATGCAGCTTGCGGTCGTGGGCTTCGCAGGGTCAGGTAGCCCAACATGCACAGCGGCGCTGCCAGTTGGTTGTGGTCGTTGATGTGCAAGAACAGCGCCGCGGCTTCGCGATAACAGCGAACTACTCAACAAACGAGTGCGATTTGCCAGCTTTAAGACGTGCCTTTGGTGTGTTGCCGAGTGTCCAGTCCTGACTGATCCTGAATCAAGTGATGTGATGGCTCAAACCTGGACAGAAAGTCAGGTGTCGGGGCTGCCATGGGTCTCATTTCTCGAAATTCAGATCGTTTTGAATCTGCCTTGAAGATTTCTTGGTGCTGGCTGGTTATCTGATGACCAGACACACGGGATTGCACAAGACGAAACAGGTCAGGCGTGTCGGCACACGAGAATGCAGCAGCAGTTTAAGGAGTTTTTAAGGATGAATGACACATAGGACGGGTCCCAACCGGTCGGGGCCGCCCATTACCGTGCGTACTTGTTGCGCATCTGGAATGGAAGCCACGCTGGTTGGCAGGCCTCGTTGCAGGATGCCAAGACAGGCCTTCGTCTGGGCTTCTCCAGCCTGGAGGAATTGTTTGCTTATTTGATGGATGAAACAGAGCGCCCAGATCGCGAGCAAAAGGACGGCGTGGATCACCCGGTGCCACCGAGTTCATAACACACGTTGAAACCTGCTTTGGCGGCCTGGCCGGCCTCGTCGTGCTTTCTGTCTGCGGCATTTATCTCGCCAGCGAAGCTCGAATCAATAAAACCTATGTCGTTCAGCCGGCACCCATCGACATCCCCAGTGATGCCGCCTCAATTGCTGAGGGACAGCGCCTGTTTACGGTGCGCGGTTGTGTCGATTGCCATACCGCGGACCTGGGCGGCAAGCGCTTTATCGACAGCGAGGCCGGACGGCTGGCTGCGTCGAACCTGACCCACGGCGCGGGTGGCGTAGGCGACGCATATGCCGATGTGGACTGGGTGCGCGCCATTCGTCACGGCGTGCGGCCCACTGGCAAACCGTTGCTGGTCATGCCGTCGGCGGAGTTGTTGATTGATCACACGGCGCCGGTCGTGGCTCAGCCGCCTTCGGTGAGTGTGGAATATGGCCAATATCCGGTTGCATCGTGCACGGGCTGCCACCAGGCCAACTTCGCCGGTGGCCCGCTTCCGGGCCAGACTGAAGATAGTCCACCGGCTGCCAATCTCACCCCGGCGGGCCGGTTAAGCACGTGGACCGAGGCCGATTTCATCCAGATCATTCGTAGCGGCGTGCGCGCCGATGGTACGCCGATCAACAATGCCAATATGCCCTGGCAAGCCTTCGCCCAAGTTCAAGGATGATGAACTCAGGCCAATCTGGTTATATCTGCAATCCTTGCCGCCCGTGTTTTAAGAGAGTGTTGCTTCGAGCGTTTATAGCCGATGATGTGTCATTCTGAGTGAGGCGTGTTCGCTGAGTGGCGATGAAACGAATCTGATCGAGAGCCAGGGAGGCTTTGGCTTTCGAATGCATCCTTGTTCAACAACTGGCTTCATCTAATTTCATGGAGAATTCACTATGCTTTATCAAGTTCAGCTGGAAGGGTTTGAGGGTCAAACCATTCAAGTGCAACCGGCCGGTGCCTTTTCGAGCGCCAAACTATTGGTAGACGGTCAGCCGGCTGCAAGAGGCACAAAGCGCGGCGAGATGATCTTGCAGCGCACGAATGGACAACCGGTGACCGCAAGTTGGAAGCCGAAATCGCTCGGCCTGGATTTACCTCAACTCATCGTAGATGGTCAGGTCATCGAATTTGTAAAGCCGTTGAAGTGGTATGAGTTGGTGTGGAGTGGGCTGCCAATTCTGTTGACCGTTATTGGTGGTGCGCTGGGCGCGGTTGCCGGTGTCATCGGGTTTTCAATCAGTGCCAAAGTTTTTCGCTCGAACATGAATGGCGTGTTGAAGTATGTTCTGTCTGGCGTGGTTTCCGTGTTGGTGGCACTGGCCTACATCATTCTGGCCACCGCATTTCTTACCGCTATGGGTCGCTAAAGTAGCGCGGCATGCAAAGCTTACGCAAAGATGCGAAGGTTTGATGCTCGGCGTCTTTGCGTGCCGTCATAGCGTTATAGCAATTGGGTTCATGCGAGACAGTTTTGCGCTGCAATCGTGCTCATCCCACCGGCACCACAC
>JBBQST010000188.1:0-8852 GCA_038213625.1 Thermoflexales bacterium | reverse complement strand
AAGGCTATTGCCTTAATGTGTCCAATTACTGATAAAAATAATAATAAATATAACTAAAAGACCAATAATGGGAAACCAGATGAATAATGGATTTTATGCGGCATTGGGAACACCAACTGATGAGCGTCGCGGCTTCCGAGCCGCCCCGTCCTCCGTCCTCCATGGTCAGCAACTCCAGCCCGCTGAAATAGCTCTTGTGCACGGGCCGCGCCGGCGCACGCACCTTCCCCGCGCGCTTCACCACATCGGCCAGTTGCGCAATATGTTCCGGCCCGGTGCCGCAGCAACCGCCCACCACATTCACCCAGCCGTTCTGGGCAAACTCGCCCACCTGATCGGCAAATTGGGCCGGCGTCATGTCGTAGCCGCCAAAGGCATTGGGCAGGCCGGCGTTGGGATAGCACGACGTAAACACCTGCGAGATCTTGCTCATCTCCTCCATATACGGTCGCATCTCGTCCGGCCCCAGCGCGCAGTTGATGCCCATGCTCATCAGCGGCGCGCGGTGAATGCTGGCCCAATACGCATCCACGGTTTGGCCGCTGAGGGTGCGGCCGCTCTGGTCCGTGATCGTGACGCTGGCCATCACCGGCACACGCCGCGCGCCCTCTGCAAATAGCTTTTGAATCGCGAACAGGGCTGCTTTCTGGTTCAGCGTGTCGAAGGTGGTTTCGGGCAGCAAAATATCCACGCCCTCCTCCAACAGCACTTTGGCCTGCTGGTAATACGCGTCCATGACTGCGTCAAACGTCACGGCGCGGAAGCCAGGGTCATTCACATCGGGGCTGAGCGAGAGCGTGCGGTTCATCGGCCCCAGCGCGCCGGCCACATAGCGCGGCTTGGAGGGATCGCGCCGCGTGAATTCGTCGGCCACCTGGCGAGCCAGCCGTGCGCCGACCGCGTTCATCTCGCGCAGCATGTCAGGCGCAGTCATATCAAAGTCGGCCATGCTGACGGCCTGCGCGCTGAACGTGTTGGTCTCCAGAATATCCGCACCCGCTTCCAAATATTCGCGGTGAATGTCCTCGATGATGTCGGGCCGAACCAGATTCAGCGCGTCATAGTTATTCTTGAGATCTACCGGCCAACTGGCAAACCGCTCGCCGCGATAATCCGCCTCGACCAGCCCATAGCGCTGAACCATCGTGCCCATTGCGCCGTCCAAAATCAAAATACGCTCGCGCAACAAATCGGTGATCGCTGGCTTGGTGATCGGCGTGATCATCGATTCAGTTTGCTTGTTCAATGTGTTTAGTGTGTCCAATTGGGCCTCCGCTCAAAAGCAAACCCAAATCATAGCGCACTACATACCGTTCAAGCCGGCTCTGATAGTCACGGGGGCAATTCCAGCGATTCGCTGGATAGATGGCCCAATCCGCTTGCGTTATGCCTCAAGATGTCAGGCTTCTTTTAGAAGCCTGACATCTCAAAACTCCGTATCATTGCCGCATCAATATGACACCCGGCCGCCTCTCCAAACTCAACCTGCCCTTGCTGATTCTGGTCGCCGCCTATCTCATCGCCGCCGTGTGGCTGGCTTTTCGCATGGGCCCATTTGCCAGCCCCAACGAAGGCTTGCACTACGACTACGTGGCCGTGCTTCGCCGCACCGGCCAGTTGCCGCCGCCCACCGATCTGCCCGACGAACGCCATCAGCCACCGGTGTATTACGCACTGGCCGCGCTCTTCGGCCAGCCGGTCGAGACCCATCAGCCCCAAGAGTTCACCGCCAATCCGTTCTTTGCCTCGACCTATCGCGGCAACTTCAACCCGGTTGTGCATCCCTCGCCCATGATCTACGCCGCCCGGCTGGCCACAGTCGTGTTCGGCCTGCTGGGCGTGCTCGGCATCTATGTGGCGGCGCGTCTCTTATTTGGCACGAATGTCGCCGTGCTGGTCGCGGCGCTGCTGGCCTTTCAACCCAACTACCTGTATCTCAGCGCGGCGGTGAGCAACGATGTGCCGGTGGCGGCCGTGGGCGTGTGGGTGCTGGCGTTGTCCATCTGGCTGGTGATGCGCCCATCCAAACCTGCTTGGTTCATCGCCCTCGGCGCGCTGTTCGCCCTGGCCTTGTTCACCAAAGCCAATGCGATTGTGTTTGGCATTTTTGTGGCCGGCGCTTGTGTGGCGGCGTTTCGACAAGCTGGCCTCAAAGGGGTGGTGCAGCGTGGTTTGGCTGCGGCACTGGGTCTGGCCGTGGTGTATGCGCCGTGGTTGCTCTACAACCAGTCTCGTGGCGACACGCTGGGCCTCGACAAAACCGTGCCGCTGGATCGGCTGCTGCGGCTCAGCCCGCTGGAATTCCCGCGCCTCATTCCCTTCGCCGAACGCATGTGGCGCTCGGTCTGGCTGGATTGGAGCCCTGGCGAGTTGGGCTATGCGCCCGAGCCGTATTACTGGGCCGTGCTGGCCGTCTCGCTGCTGGCGCTGGTGGGATGGCTGATACGGCGGCGTCAGTTGGATCAGTCTCCAGCAGCCCGCATCTTATTGTTGAGCGGCGCGCTCAGTGTATTGGGCCTGGCCTACCTCTACATCGCGGCTAAAACCCTGCTCGTCGTCGAACAGCCTTTCTTTGTGCCCGAGGGCCGTTGGATGTTGCCAGTGTTGCCAGTCATGGCTTTGCTGATTGGGGCAGGGTGGGCCGCGTGGTGGCCAAAATTGAAGCGGCCATTCGTGCCGTGGGTTTCCGCAATCCTCTATACCGGCATCACCGCCTTCTTGTTGCTCGGCTTCCTGCCCAACATTCAACCCATTGCCACACCCATTCAAGCCAGCCAAATCCCAGCCGAGGCACAGCAACCCGGGCTGGCCTATGGCCCCGATCAGGCCGTGCAACTGCGCGCCGTGCGGGTGCCCGATGGCGTGCTCGGCCAACGGCTCGATGCCTCACTCTATTGGTCGAGCACGCAAACGCTGCCGGCCGACTACATCGTTGCGGCGCAGGTGCTGGTGCCGGTTGCCGGCGTCGGCAGCGAATTGCAAAAACTCGACGAGCAGAACACGTATCCCGGCTACGGCCTCTCGCCCACGCGAGATTGGCCGGCGCAAACCTTGCTCGCCGACGCGCTCACGTTCTACCCGCGCAACGCCCAGCTCAACGGCCCCACGCAAGCCTACCTTCTGGTGAGCCTCATCGGCCCAGACCAGCAGCCATTGCCGGCCTGGCGCAACGGCCAACCCGAGCCCAACCCCATCGCCCAGACATTGGTGTTGCGGCCCCAAAACCCTGTGCAGCCGCCAGCCGATGCCATTCGCCCCGCCGCAGTTCAATTTGGCTCATCGATTCAATTGCTAGCCTACGCGCTCAATTGGAAGGATGATGAACACGTGTCGATCTCATTGTGGTGGCAGGCCAGCGGCACTGTTGGCACCGACTATATTGCATTTGTGCATGCCCTGGCTGCCGGCAATGCGCCTCTGGCCCAGAGCGATGCCGTGCCCAACCTCGAGCGCAGCCCCACCCGCATTTGGCAGGCCGGCGATGTCATTCTGGACCAGCGCGAGTTGACGGTATCGCGCGGCACGGCCACGCAGTTAGCCGTTGGCCTCTACACACCCACCACCGGCGAGCGCGCTGTCGCATCTGCCCAGGGCCAACCGCTGGCCGACAATCTGTTTCTGATTTCCTTGCGCTAGAACTCTCTCCATTCCCACCCGCCCCACAAGGTTTAGCACACCATCGTTGGCACATTTGTATGGCCTAGGTAGACTTGCGTCATATCAAACATGCCAAGCAAGAAGGAAGGTTTCTATGTCCCGTGATTGGGTTTATGCAGATGAGACGGACGAATATTTGATCGACTACTTGTTCGACCTGAACGGCTACCTCATCATCAAGCGCGCCATTGCGCCGGATGATCTGAAAGCGATGAACCAGTGGGCCGATGACCATTGGGATTACGTGGATGGCCAGCGGCGCAGCCATGACAAGTCATTCGGCATGCAGGAGTCCGGCACCTGGATCGGCCACGTCGAGACCCACACTTACAGCGGGGCCGATGGCTGCAACTTCCAAAACATCATCGAGGCGGCCCCCGTCTTCCAACGCCTCATCACCTATCCCTCCTGGGTCAACCATTGCCGGCGCTGGGTCAACCCCATGAATGGCCTGTCCATCCACGAGAACTTTTTGAACGTGCGCGGGGCCGGCGGCTACATCGGCATCCACAGCGGTGGCGCAACGCCCATCAACTACATGACCTTTCGGCAGGCCAACACCGGTGAGTGGATGGTCGGCCAGATCAACATCATCAGTGCGCTGCAAGACATTGGCCCCGGCGATGGCCCCACCACGTTGATCCCCGGCAGCCACAAGTCGGCCATGCGCCACCCCCAACTTTTGGAACAGGTCTACCGCAGTGATGCCGCAGCTGGCGAGCAAACTGGCATGGTCGAGCAGTACCTGGAGGCCGGCGACTCGCTGCTGTTCACCGACGCCATCACCCACGGCTCGGCCTCTCGCACCAACGAGGGCTATCGCCGCATCGTGCTGTATCGCTATTCGCCGGCCTACCTCAGCACGCGCTTCAACTATGTGCCGAGCGAGGCCTTGCTGTCCAGCCTGACCGCCGAGCAGCGCAAGATCATCCAGCCCATCCCGCCGCGCATTGCGCCGGCCCAGGCTGTTGGCCACTGACACGCTTGTTCATACTCAGTCGTGTCGTCGAGTGCTACAGGAAAGTCTTTACATAGCAACGTCATTCTCGTGCAGACGGGAATCCAGGCGTAACCCCAACGTTAGCGTGATGGGGAGTTCTGGATTCTGCCCCGCAGCGGGGACGCCTGCGCGGGAATGACGGCATTCGAGGATCGCTTTCGATCATGACTCGCATTCGCCCCTTTTCTAGCTGGACATTCACCGCTGTCAAATGACCTGACATTCGCCCAAATACCCGCAAAACAACGGGTGAAATAAACCTGCGGGGGTGCTAGAATTTCTCAGTCTCGCGCTGAGTTTCGTCCGCGCAGCTCGCCGAGGCCCGCCGCCCAACCCAAGCTGTCGACTCTGTTTGCGTTTTCCAAATTACTTTTCAATGTCTTAGCCGGCCGTGCACTCGTTTTCTATTGCCTGACCGACTCTGTTTGTCCTGAATGAATCCAAAGCACATCAATACGCTTGAATTGCCCAAAATATTGGGCCGTCTGTCTAACTATTGCAATTTTTCGGCCAGTGTCGAGTTGGCCGAAGCGCTATCCCCTTCCATCGAATTTGCCGAGGTGCAGCGCCGGCTGGCCGAGACCAGCCAGGCCAAAGAAGCACTCGACAAGAACGATCAGCTCTCCATCGGCGGGGCCAAGGATGTGCGCGAGAACGTTAAGCTGGCGGCCGTCGGCGGCGTGCTCGAAGCGCAAATGCTGCTCGATATTCGCGACACGCTCGAATCGGGCCGCAAGATTCAACGCTCGCTATTGCGGTTTCAGGCGCTGTATCCGCAGCTCACGGCTATCACCAATGCCATCGAGCCGCTGGGCAATGTGGTGGCCGAGATCGGCAAAACCATCGACGACAGCGGCGAGGTGCGCGACACGGCCTCGGATGCGTTGTCATCGATTCGCCGGCAACTCCGTGTGGTGCACGACCGGCTGTTGCAAAAGCTGCAACGCATGGTCAGCGACGGCAACAACGCGCTGTATCTGCAGGAAGCCATTGTCACCCAGCGCGCCGGCCGTTACGTCATTCCCATCAAAAGTGACTTCAAGGGCCGCATCCCTGGCCTGATTCACGACCAGAGCGCCAGCGGCATGACCTTGTTTATTGAGCCGTTGGCCACGCTGGATTTGAACAACGAATGGCGTGAGTTGCAGATGGCTGAGACGCGTGAAGTGCGGCGCATCCTGACCGCCCTCTCGAACTCAGTGGGTGGGCATGCCGATGTGATCATTCGCACCGTCGAAGCGTTGGCGCAGTTCGATCTGGCCATGGCCAAGGCGAAATACTCGGATGCGATTCGGGGGGTGGCCGCCACGTTGACGGGAGACAGTTCGTCTCAGAAGCCAAGACGGGAGACGGGCGATCTAGCCGTCTCCCGTCCTCCGTCTTCCGTCATTCTGATGCAGGCCCGCCACCCGCTGCTGAACCCTGAAACAGTCGTGCCCATCGATGTGGAACTGGCTCAGGACACACGCGTGTTTGTGATCACCGGCCCCAACACCGGCGGCAAAACGGTCGCGCTCAAGACCATTGGTTTGCTGGCGCTGATGACGCAGTGTGGCCTGCACATTCCGGCAGAGAGTGCGCTGTTGCCGGTGTTCAAGAATGTGTATGCCGACATCGGCGACGAGCAAAGCATCGAGCAAAGCCTGTCCACATTCAGCTCGCATTTAACTAACTTAGTGTCGTTCTTCGAGAAGGTCGACGACGACTCGCTGGTGCTGCTGGACGAATTGGGTGCCGGCACTGATCCGGTCGAGGGTGCTGCGCTGGCCCGCGCCATGCTTGAGTATCTGTTGAAGACGAATGCAACCTGCTTCGTGGCCACGCACTATCCCGAGCTAAAAGCATGGGCTTATCTCACGATTGGCGCGGTGAATGCCAGCATGGCTTTTGACGACAAGACCTTGCGGCCGCTCTACAAATTGCGCGTCGGCTTGCCGGGCCGCAGCAACGCCTTTGCCATTGCCCAACGGCTCAATGTGCCGCAGGAAGTGCTGGATCAGGCTCAAAGCTTCATCGACGGCAACTCACAGCGCGCCGAGGACATGCTGGCCGAGATCAGCAAGATGCAACGGCAGGCCGAGGCCGCCCGCAGCGGCGCACGCCGGGCCGAGAAGCACGCTGAGGCCAATGCTGAGGAATTGCGCAAGCGGCTCAACCAGATCGAAGACGAGCGCAAGCAACTGCTGGGCAAGGCTCAGGAAGATGCCTTGAAAGAGACGGAGGCCTTGCGGGCCGAAGTGCGCCGGTTGCGCGCGCGGGTGGTGGCGTCCGGCGGCTCCAGTGATGTGTTGAGTGAACTCAAGTCGATTGAGCAGGAAGTGGGCGATGTGTCTGACCGCGCCGGGCAAACTGTGGCTCCGCCCGCGTCGACCCGGAAACCCATACCCGAGCCGCAAAAACGAGCCCTGCGAAGCGGCGACACCGTGCGCGTGAAGTCGCTGAACACCAACGGCATCGTCGGCGAGATCATCGATGGTGAGGCCGAGGTGCAGGTGGGCCGGTTGCGCACGCGCGTGAAGCTGAATGAGCTGGAGCGGGTGAAGGCCGCTGCGCCAGCCGAGGATGAACGCACTAGCTACGAGTCCGAGAAACCCGTTTCGCCCGGCGTTGAGCTGGACCTGCGCGGCACCACGGCCGAGGAAGGCGTGGGGCGGGTGGAGGACTATCTGGATCGCGCGGCGCGGGCGGCCTTGCCGTTTGCGCGCATCATCCACGGCAAAGGCACCGGCGTGTTGCGCCAGGCCATTCGTAATGCGCTCAAAAAGCATCCATTGGTCGCCTCATTCGAGACCGGCCTGGATGGTGAAGGTGGCGACGGCGTCACGGTCGTGAAATTTAAGGATTAGTGTTTAGAGTGAACGTAAGACTCAAGACTCTAGAATCAAGATTCCTGACTCTAGACTCCAGAGTTTTGCAAACCGTTCGCTCTAACCATGTCCTTAATTATTTCCGCCGGTACGGCCCTCCCCAGTTACACCGTTTCCCAAGCCGATGTTGCGCAGTTTGCGCGCCGGCATTTTGATGGCAAGCTTCGACGCACTGAACAACTGATGCAGATCTTTGCCAACACCCAGATCGACACGCGCCATTTTGTGGTGCCACTGACCTGGTTCGACGAGGCCAATCACAGCTGGAAGACACGCAACGATCTTTACATTGCCTTGGCCGAGACCATGAGCCTGATTTGCGCAAGGCAGGCGCTGAACCGCGCTGGGCTTGAGCCGCACGAGGTCGATTACATCATCTATGTCAGCACCAGCGGCCTGGTGACGCCCAGCATGGACTCGCGCCTGATCACCAAACTCGGCATGCGACCCGACACCAAACGCCTACCGATCTGGGGTCTGGGGTGCGCCGGCGGTGTGTCGGGTCTGGCTCGCGCGCTCGAACTCACTGAGGCGTATCCTGACAAAGTTGCCTTACTCGTCGTGGCCGAGACCAGTAGCCTGACGTTTCAGGCCGATGACTACGCGATGAAGAACTTCATCTCGTGCAGTTTGTTTGCCGACGGCGCGGCGGCGGTGGTGGTGGCGGGGGATGAATGGGGAAGAAAAGAGACGATGGACGGCCGCCGTCCGTCGTCCTCCGTCCCGGCTTCCGAGCCGCCCCGTCTCCGATTCATCGCTGCTCAATCCACGCTCTTCCCCAACAGCGAGCATGTGATGGGCTGGAGTGTCGGCGACTACGGTATGGAAGTGATTTTGGCACCGGAAATCCCGGCCCGGATTGCGCGGGATTTGAAGCCGGTGGCTGAGACATTGTTAGGACCTCACGGCGTTGTGGCCGGCGATATCCAGCACTTCGTCATGCACCCTGGCGGCGCACGGGTCGTGGACGCATTTGAGCAGGCGTTTGGATTGACTCAGGATGAGTTGTGTGTTTCGCGGCAAGTGTTACGAAGTAACGGGAATATGAGCGCGCCGACTGCGCTGTTTGTCCTTGAGCAAACCCTGCAAAATCGGGCGATTCAACCCGGCGACCACGCCCTCATCGGTGCGATGGGGCCGGGCTTCAGTTCGGAACTCATTTTGTTGAAAGCTGTATAGCGGGTGGCGGGTGGCGGGTGGCGGGTGGCGGGTGGCGGGTGGCGGGTGGCGGGGACATTTTGCACATTCTTTTTTACTGAATACTGACTACTGTCTACTTATTACTCTTTTCACACTCCAACTTGTGCAGTCTCCCAATTCCCTGCGAC